>NZ_QUJD01000008.1:302-610 GCF_003480555.1 Blautia sp. AM29-29 | reverse complement strand
GATTCGAACCCCGGACAACTTGATTAAAAGTCAAGTGCTCTACCGACTGAGCTAATGCTCCGTAAAATATGCCTAGTTCCGGAATCGAACCAGAGACACGAGGATTTTCAGTCCTCTGCTCTACCAACTGAGCTAACTAGGCATAAAATTGCGGGAGTAGGATTTGAACCTACGACCTTCGGGTTATGAGCCCGACGAGCTTCCAGACTGCTCCATCCCGCGATATCCTATTTTTGTACTTGATTTCTCAAGTAAAGCCGATGATCGGACTCGAACCGATAACCTGCTGATTACAAATCAGCTGCTCT
>NZ_QUJD01000008.1:0-292 GCF_003480555.1 Blautia sp. AM29-29 | reverse complement strand
AGACTGCTCCATCCCGCGATATCCTATTTTTGTACTTGATTTCTCAAGTAAAGCCGATGATCGGACTCGAACCGATAACCTGCTGATTACAAATCAGCTGCTCTGCCAATTGAGCCACATCGGCCGATTGCCTGATTGGCAAGTGGGTGGTGGTGGATTCGAACCACCGAAGCAATTTGCAGCAGATTTACAGTCTGTCCCCTTTGGCCACTCGGGAAACCACCCATAAAAGAATGGGACCTACAGGGCTCGAACCTGTGACCCTCTGCTTGTAAGGCAGATGCTCTCCCAG
>NZ_QUJD01000007.1:1398-177362 GCF_003480555.1 Blautia sp. AM29-29 | reverse complement strand
TACCGTGGACTACCTGTTATGTGGAGACCTGCCGTATCCGGCATGGAAGAAGCGCGTATCCGCGCAAGATCTAAGAAACAGGCGTATCCGCCGATATTTTGTCTGCCGCCTAAAGCGGTCTGAAGCACGTGACTTTAGTCATGTGAGGTTCACTTTATGTATGATTTTTTACTTCCAGCTTTTCAGTTTGTCCGCTTCTGGAGTCTGCAGCAGAATTTCTTTACAGGCCAAAAGAGAAGGACTCACATAATCACAAAATGGAAAAAGCTCTTTTGTATACGGTGTCAGATCCGGGATCATGCAGGAGATGGCACCAGCTGCACGCGCGGCCTTCAGACCATTGATGCTGTCTTCGGCTACTATGCATGCAGCAATCGGAACTTTCAGAAGAGACGCTGCTTTTAAGAAAATTTCCGGATCCGGCTTGCTGTTGATTACCTCATCCCCGCAGACTGAAGCATCGATATACTGGTCAATGCCAGACTGTTTCCAATAGTCTTCCGCAACGCGCCGCGTTGTAGAAGTAGCAACGGCAACTTTGATCGAATGCTCTTTGAGCCAGGAAAGAAACTCATGAAGCCCTGGTTTTTCCGGGACACCGTTGCGTCGAATATAATCGTTTAGATACGCCGTGCGGATTGCGCGTCCTTCATCGTATGTCACCTGTCCGTGAAACCACTCCTCAAACAGCTTTCTGCTCCGCGGAAGCGCACTGCCGCGCATCTGCGAAAGATGTTCCTCCGTGAGCGTAAAATTCAGCTCCCGGGCAGCTTTTTGCCAGCCCTCTTTCATTACAATCTCGGTGTCAAACAGGATACCATCCATATCGAATAATACTGCCTTTATCATAAACATGACCTCCAAAGCACTTCTGTATTTTCAGTTGCTTAAAAACTATATTCAGTATACGAAAAATCCAGAAAAAAGACAAGCCCATGAGACAAACAGAAGACCACAAATTATACTTGACTTCAACCTAGCTTGAAGTGATATGCTGTCAAAAAATGACAAATCAGGAGGAATGACAAAATGGAAAAGTCAACGGTTTATTTTACCGACTTTCGATGTCCGGTTGGAACGAGTCAGCTTGACAAGCTGAAAAAGCTCTGTATTGCTGCTGGCATCAAAGACATTGATATGGAAGGCAAATTCATCGCAATCAAAATGCATTTTGGCGAACTGGGAAACATGGCGTTTCTTCGTCCGAATTATGCGAAAGTGGTTGCAGATCTCTGTAAAGAGCAGGGAGGTCTTCCGTTCCTGACAGACTGCAATACGTTATATCCGGGCAGCAGAAAAAATGCCCTGGAGCACCTTGACTGCGCAAATCTGAACGGATTCAATACCATTACCACAGGATGCCAGATTATCATCGGAGATGGACTGCGAGGAACCGATGAAATTGAGGTTCCGGTTGTCAACGGAGAATACTGCAAAACAGCATTGATTGGCCATGCGATCATGGACGCAGATATTTTTATCAGTCTGAGCCATTTCAAAGGCCATGAAGCAACGGGCTTTGGCGGTGCACTGAAAAATATCGGTATGGGATGCGGAAGCCGCGCCGGAAAGATGCAGCAGCATGCCAGTGGAAAACCGGCGATCAATACGGATGTCTGTCGTGGCTGCCACCGCTGTGCAAAAGAATGCGGAAGCGATGCAATTTCCTATGTGGATAAAAAAGCAGTCATTGACTATGACAAATGCAAAGGATGCGGCCGCTGCATCGGTGCCTGCAGTTTTGATGCGGTTTATAATCCAAACAGCAGTGCAAACGAGCTTCTCGACCGGAAAATGGCTGAGTATGCACAGGCTGTCTGTCATGGACGTCCGTGTTTCCATATCTCTCTGGTACAGGATATCAGCCCGAACTGTGACTGCCATGGGGAGAACGATGCTCCGATCCTGCCGGATATCGGAATGTTTGCAAGCTTCGACCCGGTTGCTCTTGACCAGGCGTGTGCCGATGCCTGCCTGAAGGCAACTCCGATCGAAAACAGCCAGCTTGGCGAACATCTTGCAGAGCCGGGATGGCACTGCCACCACGATCATTTCAAGGATTCCAACCCGAACATTGAATGGCAGGCAACCCTTGACCAGGCAGAGAAAATTGGTCTTGGTACGAGACAGTATGAACTGAAACGTATCAAATAATAATACAAAAAAATGCTTTAGGGCAGATGAACAACAGCGGAAAGCTCCAGCTTCTCGAATGAAAAATCAACGAGAAGCTGGAGCCTTTTAAGGCCAGATTGTATTTTCTTCAGAAATAACAACGGTTTTTTTCATCCATTTGCGTGATCGCCACCGGATCAGATAATTTACACCACGGAACGCCTCATCCATGCCAAAAGCGATCCAGCATCCGAATAATCCGAATCCCATTTTTACACCAAGCAGATAGGAGAAGAATACACTCATCAGCCAGCAGGAGAGAATGGAAACACCCATAGGGAAAACCACATCGCCTGCTCCGCGCAAGGAATTTTCCTCAATGTGATTAAAGCCTCGAAAAATTTCCACGAAAATATCAAAAAACAAAATGGTATGTCCGATCGAAAGGATCGCAGGATCGTCTGTAAAGATCCGCAGCAGCACGGAACCAAAGCAGGCAAGGAGCGTGGATAGGCAGGCATTCAGCAAAATTGTGATTTTTAAATTCTGCAAATTCAGCTGATAAGCCTGTTCGTATTTTCCGGCGCCGGTAAGCCAGCTGATCAGCAACGAGGTCGAAAGACCAAGGGAGAGGCCTAGGACATACACGTAAAAAACAAGTGTGGAAACATAAATTTTGGCGGAAACAGCCTGCACACCGACAAGTGCAATAATGGAGGTTGTCACTACCTGGGATACAGAATAGGAAAGCGTACTGATACCGCCTGGAATTCCGATTTGAAGCACTTTTGGTAAAATCCGGAAACTGCTGCGTATGGACTTATGACGGAAGTCAAGGCCAAGCGGAAGAACCAGGAGCAGCAGAAGCATGGTAAAAGCGGCACAGCCCTCACTGAAGGCATAGGCACAGGCAATCCCTTCTACGCCGTGAAGCGGCAGTTCGACCGGCTGAAAGACGATCAGATAATTTAAAAGGGCATTCAGCGCATTCATTCCAAGGGTAACAAATACCGATATTTTGGGCTTTCCATAGCTTTTAAATATGGCACTGCAGATGGACACGAACGCGGCAAAAAAGGAAACACGAATGCAGATTCTCAGGTAAGAAGAGGCATATGTTAATACCTGGCCGGATAAATTCATCTGCCGCATCAGGGGCATGGAAAAGAACGAAAGTGTAGCACCAAGGAGAACGCTTAACCCGGCACCTGCAAACAGCGCACAGAAAGCAGCATCGGATGCATTTTTTTCCTTTTTGGCACCAAGATTCTGGCTGATTACGATGGACGCACCGGTACTGATTACGGAATAGAAATTCAGAATCATGCCCATAAACTGTCCGGCGGAACCAACGGCAGCAACTGCTTCATCGGAATAAAAGGACAAAGTAAAAGTATTGACGGTGCTCATCAGATTCATCAAAAACATTTCCAGAAACAGGGGAAGAAAAATCTTTGGGAGAGTCATCGTTCCCTGTGGCGTTTCTACTTTGCCCAGATCTGGATTGTAAAAGGATTTCCACATAAAGTCTGTCGTTACTCCTTTCAGAAAATAGTAACAGAATTGGATTTTAGCAGTTCTGAAGAAACCTGCACGGTAACCGGGTGATCTGCAAAAGAGCGGCGGACATAGAAAATCAGTCGTCCATGGTACAACCGGCGGCAGGAAGAAGCATACTCGGTGCAGTCTGCAGCATTTCCGTTTTCAATTCCAAGAAGGACGCCTCCGTCTGTCGTTACCTGAACCATGGAGGAATCTCCGAAGCAGAAAGCACCATCTCTGTCGGCGGCATAAACTTCGAACTGCAGAAGCGGATTTTCCGGTAAAACAGCGGAATTTTCTTTGGACGGCTTCCAGGGTCGGATCTGCAGGGCACAAGGCATAGAAGTCGTTTTCAGCTCATCCTTTGCTTCAAAAGTACAGGAAGCCCCGCCCTTTTGTGCCGCAAGCTTTCCAGAAGCAAGAACCATCAGCGTGCCCGGCTGAAAGGGAACGATCCAGCGAATCGAATCTTCAGTATAGGAAGCCTCCTTTTTGCCGAGACTGATTCCGTTTAAGAATAATTCCGCTTCGGAAAGGTTTGTGTAGCAGCGGACTTCGATATCTTCTCCATCACAGTAATTCCAGCTTTCGAATAATGGCTGCCAGCTTTCTCTCATGGAGTCTGCCCGCTGTGTGGAAAGATGGCACATCGGTTTGGATGACCAGAAGCTCATCCGCCGGTAAAACCCGGATTTTTCAAAGCCAGCCATCGTAAGAAGCCCGGCTTCAGAAGCTCGAAGCGGCCATCCGTGTGCCTCTCCCATATAATCAATGCCTGTCCAGAGAAACTGTCCGCTGATATATTCGTTTTCGGTTACCGCATGCCAGGCAGCAAGATCATGTCCGTTTTCGCTGCCTAAAAATGGGAGCGAAGGAAAATCACAGTGGCTTTCCTCGTATAAATGTTCTTTATAATTGTATCCGGCAACATCGAGGGCATCCAGAAAACCGATCTTTGCAGAGAGCTCCGGAAAAGCGGCAGCCAGTGTAACCGGGCGCGTAGGATCCACTGCGCGTACTTCGTAAGCAAGCATGGAAGCCAGTGCTTTTAATCGCTCTGCATTCGGCCGATCCGGATTGTATACGCGCTCTGCGGCAGGCTTGTTTGCATCATTGTTTCCGGTCATGCTCTGAAACAGAGGATGGCAGTAAGGATCATTTGGATAATCAATTTCATTTCCAATGCTCCAGAGAATTACACTTGGATGATTTCGGTCGCGCAATACCATAGCAGACAGATCTTCTTTCTGGTACTGAGGAAAGTACTTGTAATATCCCTGATGCTTTGGAGGATAAACATTATGACCGGTAGACCATTTGTTTTTTGGCCCTTCCCACTCATCAAATGCTTCATCCATAACAAGAAAGCCCATTTCATCACATAGATCGTACAGTTCCGGCATATGCGGATTATGGCTCATACGGATGGCATTGCAGCCCATTTCTTTGAGCTTTTCAAGGCGGCGTATCCAGATTTCTTTTGTAACGGCGGCACCGAGTGCACCGGCATCGTGGTGAACGCAGACCCCCTTAATTTTCATGGGGATTTCATTCAGAAAGAATCCATAATCGGCATCAAAACGGAAGGTGCGGATACCTACACGGAACTTGTCTGCAAGAAAGGCGGAGTCATCCTTGGCTTTGTGGAGCCATGTTTCGAGTGTATATAAAGATGGATGTTTCGGAGACCACAGTGTTGGCTGTGCTACCGTTCCTTCAGTCTTTAGTTTTGCGGTTTCTCCAGGAAGAAGAGTGGCTCTCTGCTCGGCGAAAAACACCGTGTTTCCATTTTGATCACGCAGATACTGGACCAGTGAAAAAGAGGTTTCCTGATCTTCCATATTACAGATCTCTGTTGTGATAGAAAGATCCGCTGAGATTTTATCTGCCCTGTTTATGGAAAAGCAGGTGCCATATGGTGTAACGTGAAGAAGATCTGTAACAAGGAGCGTTACCTTTCTTGTGATTCCGGAACCGGTAAACCATCGGGAATCTGAAATCTCTGTCCGGTCTACACGGACGCTGATTTCATTGATACCATCTGTACCAAAAACAGCCTGGGATGTTATGTCATAGAAAAAAGGTGTGTATCCATTGGGATGAAAGCCGTGATAATAACTGTTGAACCAGACCTGGCTTTCTTTGTAGACACCGTCAAACAGCAGCACGATGCGTTTTCCACGATACTTCTCAGGCAGGGAAAAGGTTCCACGATACCATCCGATGCCGCCGGCTGCATATCCGGTGCCGCTGGAATAGGATCTGGAAAATGGCATTGCAACAGACCAGTCATGTGGAAGCTCGACAGCTGTCCAGCCAGTATCATCATAGTCTTTTTTCCAGGCATCCGGCTCTTCGCCATAGTGAAATTTCCAGGAATGATGGAGATAAATTGTTTGGGTATTCATAGATTTATAACCTCCTGTTTTTATCATGATATTTCAATTTTTATACGTTCCTATGGTTTTTATTATAAAGAGTTCATCTGAAAAATCCATGGAAAAGAGAGGGATTTTTTGTAAAATAGCGACTTTAGGATTGACTTTTACGTGCAAAAAGTCTATCCTTGAATTTGAAATGAAAAGGGTTTCAAAAAATTGGAATAGAGTAAGAGTTTCAAGAGGGCGATTTATGAAAAAAGAAAAAAACATTTATACTATTGCAAAAGAAGCAGGCGTTTCGCCGGCGACGGTGTCTCGGGTCATGACGAAAAATGCCCGGGTAAGCGAGGAAAAAAGAAAAAAAGTGGAGGAAATCATACAAAAATATGATTATCGCCCCAATGCGCTAGCACAGGGGCTGACAAATGCAAGAACAAAAATCATTGGCATTCTTGCAGCGGATATGATGAATCCCTTTTATGCACAGCTTGTGGACGAATGCGTAAAGGAAATTGGTGCAAGTGGATATGTTCCCATGATATTTTCATCTCAGAGCAGTTATGAAATGGAAGAACAGTATTTGCAGAAGATGTTTGACCTGCGTGTGGATGCAATTATTTTAATGGGAGGAAAATCAGACCAGCTCGTTACAGATTTGGAATATGTGGATTTGCTTGATCGAATCACAGACACTACACCGATTATTACAACTGGAAAAATAGAAGGATCTCTTTGTTATCAGGTATGCATTGATGAAATGGCGAGTGTAGACCTTGCCATGGAGCATCTTTTTTCGCTTGGCCATCGGCATATTGCACTGATCGGCGGGAAAAATCACATCCGGTCAACATATGATAAACGAATGCGGTATCGTATGCTGCTTCGTAAAAATGGAATCACATACAGAGAACGCTATGTAACGGATTCGGATTACAACATCGAAGGGGGGTACCAGTGTATGGAAAAGCTCTTTCAGGAAAATCGTACGATGCCGACTGCCGTAATTGCAATCAATGATTTCAGCGCAATTGGAATTCTTCGGTGTATTGAGGAACATCATTTGTCTGTTCCGCAGGATATATCGCTTGTCAGCTTTGACGGAACCTTTCTGTCAGATATTGTTAACCCGAAGCTTACCAGCGTTTGCTATGATTATGCTTCTTTTGGAAAAATGCTGGCTGCGTCTGCGGTAAAACTTCTTTCAGGAGAAGAGATTCCGAAAATTCAGCAATGTGTGTCGCGTTTAATCGTACGCGAATCCACGATATTGCAATAATATCACATTATCGATTCAGAAGCATGTAATTTCATATAGCCAGATAATTCTTCTCTTTGATTTTAAAAGACCATCAGAGAGAAGAATTTTTTTGCACTAATTTTGGAATGTTTGCAGACATGGTGATATTGATCCTGGAACAGATTTTGGCTTTTGTAAGAGAGATACCGACAGATCAAAATGGCGGTAAATAGCGCGTTTTCAGAAAGAAAAAAAGTGGATATACATAGAGGAATAAAGGGGTGATTTGTCAAATTGTCAACTAATTCAGATGGCTTTAAAAAAAAGAAAGCAAATTATACAAAAAACAAGTTGACAAATCAAAGCGGAAGGAGTATAGTACGAAATATGAAAAGGGTTTCACGAAAGTGCCAATTAAAAAGATATGTGATTTGGAAAGATGTATAAGTTAAGTGCTTTTTAGATGGAATTATCGTTATAATATACAGGAAAAGCAGTAAAAACAAAGATACATTCATCATGATCACTTTTATTTTTGGAAAAACGTGAAAACGGTTTCATATAAAGGCTGCAAATTATGTGCAGACAAATTTTCACAAACTGCAAAATAGGAGGAACGCAACGTGAAAGGAAAAAGGAACCAAACGACAGCAGCTCTTCCGGCTGTCCCCAGTAAAAAGAATCGAGCATGGAAGACTTTTCGCAACAACAAAACACTTCTTCTGATGTGTTTGCCAGCAGTCATCTTTTTTATCGTGTTTAACTATTGCCCATTGCCGGGCGTATGGATTGCATTCACGAGTTACAATTTTCGGGATGGTATTTTTGGAAGCCCTTTTGTAGGATTATCAAACTTTGAATTTTTGATTTCTTCCGGTGAATTGTGGACTTTAACGAAAAATACAATTTTATACAATCTGGTTTTTATTCTTCTTGGAAATGTTTTTCAGATCGTAATTGCTCTTATGCTGAATGAAATCAGAAGTAAATTTTTTAAAAAGGTATCACAGACAATCATGTTCCTTCCGTATTTTATTTCTGCTGTACTGATTGGGGCGATCGCATTTAATATTCTGAATTATGACACGGGTGCATTAAATGCACTTCTTCGTGAAACGGGTGCTGACCCAATACAGATTTACAGCAAAGCTGGTTTATGGCCCTTCATCATTATTTTCTGTAACATGTGGCAGCAAACAGGTTATGGTTCTGTTGTTTATTTCGCGGCAATCTGCGGTATTGATTCCAGTATGGTAGAAGCAGCAGAGGTAGATGGCGCTACCAGCTGGCAGAGAATTCGTTACATCATTCTTCCTTCCCTGAAAGGAACCTTTATCATTCTGCTTCTGTTTGCGCTTGGCGGAATCATGAAAGGAAACTTTGGTTTGTTCTGGAACCTGACAGGTGGTGCGAATTCACAGTTGTTCCCGACAACTGATATCATTGAAACCTTTGTATACCGTACAATGACGACACAGAATAACTTTGCAACATCTTCTGCCGTAGGTTTGTATCAGTCTATTTTTGGATTTGTTCTGGTTATGTTCAGCAACTGGGTGGTAAAACGACTTGATCCGGACTATGCACTGTTTTAGGAGGAGAAGAAAATGAAAAATCGTAATAAAATCAAACTGGATCCAGGGACGCGAGCTTTACGAATTATCTCCTACGTATTTGTGAGTATTTGGGCGCTCATCTGCTTACTTCCATTTATCCTGGTTATTTCTGCATCTTTCAGTACCGAGAGTATTGTAGCGAAAGAGGGATTTGGGCTTTTACCCAAAGGGTTTACTCTGAGTGCATATGAACTGGTATTTCGTTCACCTAAAATGATTCTTGGCTCATACGGAGTTACCATTGCACTGACGGTATGCGGAACAGTTGTTGGTCTGTTTATCATTGCGATGACCGGTTATGCATTACAAAGAAAGGACTTTCCGTTTCGAAATGCATTGTCATTTTTTATTTACTTTACAACACTGTTTTCCGCCGGTATGGCACCAACCTATATCTGGGTTTCCAGGTACCTGAAATTAAACGGAAGTTATATGGCAGTATTTTTACAGCTGTTAATGTCTCCGTGGCTGATCATTCTGATGAAGAATTTTGCAAAATCGGTACCATATGAAATTACAGAATCCGGAAAAATTGACGGAGCGGGAGACTTTAAAATTTTCGTATCACTGATTTTCCCGATGTTAAAGCCGGCACTTGCAACGGTAGGACTTTTTCTGGCACTGGGATACTGGAATGAATGGTATCTTTCTTCTCTGTATCTGAACAGTTCTGTAACCTATAAACCATTACAGTACTACTTATATCAGATCATCAATACAGCAAATGCACTGAAAAACTCTGTAGCAGGTGCAAATGTCAGTGTGGCAGACCTTCCATCTAACACATTGAAAATGGCAACAGCAGTTGTTGCAACCGGACCGATCATCTTTCTGTATCCGTTTGTACAGAAATACTTTATCTCTGGTATTACAGTAGGCGCGGTCAAAGGCTGACCATGGAAAAAGTATGATGTGAGATTCCCCTGTGTTTTGATGGGGATTCACATAAAATTCCGAAAAAGCAGGAAAAGAAGGAGGACGCTATGAGAAAACGCGTAACAGGTAAAAAGGCAGTAGCACTGGTAATGGCTTCCCTGATGATTGCAAGTATGGCAGGATGCGGAAGCAGTGGGTCCGAAAGCAGCGGATCCGGCAACACAAGCGTAAAGGAAGATGGAAGTATTGATACTTCCAAGCATGAAGTAATTAACATGCTGGTGCTGGGAAACAAACCGACCAATGGCAGACTGGAAGCCATGCTGGACAAACTGAATCCGATTTTGACGGAAAAAGTAAATGCAGAACTCGAGTTTACGTACATAGAATGGACAGACTGGCAGACACAGTATAATCTGAAGCTGTTGAGTGGAGACAGCAGTCTGGATTTGATTTGTACGGCAACGGACTGGCTGTACGGATGGGAAAATACAAAGAAGGGCGCATTTCTTCCACTTTCCGAGGATATGCTGAAAACATATGCGCCAAAGACCTGGGAACAGGTATCCGCAGACGGAGACTGGGATATCTGCAAATATAACGATGAAATTTATTTCATACCGGAAGATCACTATACACAGTATACGAACCATGGTATGTTCTATCGTGGAGACTGGGCAAAAGAAGCAGGTCTGGAAAATGGAAAAATTACAAAATTTGAAGATCTGACGACGTATTTCCAGTATATTAAAGATAATAAGGAAGATGTTATTCCGTGGGATATCGCTGGCAAAAACCAGACGGGAGGTATTCTTGGCGGCTATATTACTTCGAAAAAGGAATATACGGCATTCAATTGCGCCAGTGTTGGTATTTACACAGACTTCTGGGGTGTTATGCAGGACGATCCGACAACCGTTATGTCTCCGTATGTAGAGGATGACAGCCTTTATGATGCGGCAGAGCTGATGAAAGAATGGAATGACATGGGTGTATGGAGAAAAGATGTCCTGAACTTTGACGGAGACACCAGAGAAGAGTTTTATGCCGGAACAACCGGTGCGGATCAGCATCATGCCCAGACCTATTATTCTACGATTGTTCCGAATATGGAGAAGAAACAGCCGGGTTCCGATCCGCAGTTCTATTACTGGGGCGAAGAAAATCAGAACGTACAGCATCCGCTGAAAGAGCATGGTGCATGTGCTATCAGTGCAAACTCCACACATCCGGAACGCGCCCTGATGGTATATGATCTGTTAAGAAATGATGAAGAGTGCTATCGTCTGTTAAACTATGGTATTGAAGGTGAGGATTATATTGTAACAGAAGATGGCAAGCTGGGCAGACCAGATGGATTTGATTCCAGTACAGATGCCCTGGATTCCAATTTCTGGATGGGACGTAATGATGATCTGGAACTGCAGGATGAAAGCTGGTGGGATGGAACCGATGATCTGATCAGTTCGCTGGATAAAATCGGTTATGATTATCCATTTGAAAACCTGATTGTTGATACAACTGCAATTGAGGCAAAGCAGGCAGCACTGGCTAATGTTCTCGCAAAATATATCCCGCAGCTGGCATATGGTCAGGTAGATGATCCGAAGGCAACTGTCGATCAGATGAGAGAAGAACTGAAAGCGGCCGGTTATGACGATGTAAAGGCAGCAATTCAGAAAGATTTAGATGCTTTTGTAGAGGAAAATGGAACACCGGATTTCACAAGAGGTGAATAAAAAAGGTGTTCACTTGACCGTAGAACAAGAAAGGTTAGCGACAAAACCTGGCAGATAATTCTGTGATTTCATGATAAGCAAGATAAGGGAGATACCGGAAAAGACATGATGCCTCTGGTGTCTCCCTTTTGCGAGTCAAATGTTTCCGTTCCGGTCACGGGAAATTTGGCAGACATATTATTTTTAACATAAAAAAGATGGAAATTTCAGAAACAGGAGGAACTATGAAGACGTTTGAAGTAAAAGAAGATTTTTATCTGGACGGAAAGAAAGTAAAAATCATTTCCGGAGGTATGCATTATTTTCGTACTGTGCCGGAATACTGGCGCGACCGACTGGAAAAATTAAAAGCTCTGGGCTGCAATACGGTGGAAACGTATATTCCATGGAATCTTCACGAAAAAGAGAAAGGAAAGTTTGATTTTTCCGGAATTCTGGATATTACCAGATTTGTAAAACTGGCCCAGGAGCTTGGTTTGATGGTGATTCTCCGGCCATCTCCCTATATTTGTGCAGAATGGGAGTTTGGCGGATTGCCATACTGGCTGCTGAAGGAAGACGGCATGCGCCTTCGCTGTTTCTATCCGCCATTTCTACAACATGTGAAAGAATATTATGAAAAATTATTTGAAGTGATCGCACCGCTTCAGATTACACGGGGCGGTTCTGTTATTCTGATGCAGGTGGAAAATGAATATGGATATTTCGGAGATGACAAATCGTATCTGGATTACATGAAACAGCTGATGATTGACTGCGGCTGTGAAGTGCCGATGGTTACATCGGATGGTCCTTGGGGAGATGCTTTTGACTGCGGAAAAGTGGAAGGTGTTTTACAGACCGGAAATTTTGGTTCCAAAGGAAAAGAGCAGTTTGCCGTCATGAAAAAGAAAATCGGCGATAAACCGCTGATGTGTATGGAATTCTGGGTTGGATGGTTTGATAACTGGGGTGTAGAAACGCATCAGACCGGTGATTTAGAAGAACATGCAAAAGATCTGGACGAAATTCTTTCCGAGGGCCATGTGAATATCTACATGTTTGAAGGTGGAACCAATTTTGGTTTTACGAATGGATCCAATTACTATGATGAGCTGACACCGGATGTTACTTCTTATGATTATGATGCACTGCTGACGGAAGACGGTCAGATTACGGCGAAGTATACGGCATTCCAGAATGTAATCCGGAAATATACCGAAATTCCGGAAGTAAAACTTAGTACAGAAATTCGCAGAAAATCATATGGAAAACTTCGTGTCAAAAGAAGCACATCTTTATTCGGAAACAAAGACCGGATTAGTAAAGCGATGGAGAGTGTATACCCGGTGTCAATGGAAAAACTGGATCAGGGATACGGATATATTTTATACGAAAGCCAGTTGAAAGATGAAGGGCCATTGGAAACACTGCGGCTGTGGGGAGCTAACGACAGAGCTAACATTTTTGTGGATGAAATCCCAACTGTTACACTGTATGACAGAGAACTTCTTGATGAAATAAAATGGGAGGAGAATAAACCGGAAGGACAGAAACTTTCTATTTTGATGGAAAATATGGGAAGAGTAAATTTCGGTCCGAATCTCGAAAGACAGAGAAAAGGGATTGATGGAAGCGTACAGGTTAATGGTCATAATCACTATTATTGGAAAGAATATACGCTTCCGATGGAACATCTGGAACATCTTGATTTTACAATTCCATCCGTTCCTGGTACACCGGGATTTTATGAATTTAGCTTCGAAGCAGATGAGACGGGAGATACCTTCCTTGATTTTACCGGATGGGGAAAAGGTTGCATTCTTGTAAATGGATTTAATATTGGAAGATTCTGGGAAATTGGGCCACAGAAACGATTATATATTCCGGGTCCGCTTTTAAAAAAAGGAACGAATACGATTCTGATTTTTGAAACAGAAGGAAAAGTGCCGGGAATCATTACACTCTGCGATGAACCGGATCTTGGCTAAAAGAATGAAGGAAAACATTTATTATCAGTATGACAGCAGTCAACTACCGGAAATTAGCCTGGCAGATACGGCGGTGATTGAACCGCCGTATATTCATAAAAGAAGAATGCCGTTGGAATACATTATTTATCTGGTGCGTCAGGGTGAGATGTTTCTTTTGGAGGATGGTGTACGGTATCATTTAACACCGGGGGATTTTTTAATTCTGGATCCGGATAAAATACATGTGGGGGAAAGAGCAACACATTGTGAATACCATTATATTCATTTCCATCAGAAATCCATAAAAAAAAACAAGATGACAAATGAGCAGACAACTGAGATAATTTTAAGAAAGAGAACGCAGTCCATGCAAAGTGATTCCTGTACCCTTTCCGGACAGGAACGCGTCAGTCTTTCGCTTCTTGCGTTGCCAAAATATATGCATCTTTCCGACACTTCTTCTTATTCTGAAATTCTGCAGAAAATCAATGATGGAATTACCTGTCAGAAAAATCGTATGGAAGGTTATTACAATTTGTGTGCCTGTCAGATTTTGGAGATGATGATTTTGGTTTCCAGACAGTTTGTAACATCGCTTGCCCAGGAAAAAACCGGAGTGGTCGGAAGCTACCGGAAAATATATGATCTTTTGGATTATCTGAATAACTGCTATCGCGAGCCAATTTCCGGAGTATTGATTGAAGAGCAGCTTGGTGGAAACTTTGATTATCTAAATCGGATTTTTCGTCAGACAACAGGAAAAACGATTTTTCAGTACCTGACGGAAGTCAGAATTTCCCATGCCAAGGAGCTTCTTGGTACAACTTCGCTTAAAATTTCGCAGGTCAGCGAAAAAGTCGGATTTTCCGATGAAAGTTATTTCAGTAAAGTCTTTAAAAAAATGACTGGAATGACACCTATGAACTATATGAAAAGCAGATAAGGAGAACAAAATATGGCAGGCTATTTATTTGTACATTTTACCGGAGAACAAAAGGATGGAGAACAGATTTATTTTTCCATCAGCAGGGATGGACTTCACTGGGAGGATCTGAATGACGGACAGCCAGTCTTATATTCTCATCTTGGAATGCAAGGTGTTCGCGATCCGTTTCTGCTGCGTGATCCAAAGCAGAAGAAATTTTATCTGATAGCAACCGATTTACGGATCGAAGCAGGAGAAGGCTGGGATACGGCACAATATCGCGGAAGCCGTGATCTGATTGTCTGGGAATCGAAGGATCTGGTTCACTGGAGTGCGGAGCGTGCCAGTACCATAGGTGTTCCGGGAGCCGGATGCGTCTGGGCACCGGAAGGAATCTATGACTCAAAAAGAGAGCAGTTTCTGGTTTTCTGGGCATCTATGGTAAAACTTTCCGGTGATACGGAAGCCAAACAGCGGATCTATGCATCCTGGACATCTGATTTTCAAAGTTTTTCCGAGCCATTTATTTACATGGAGCGGAAAGAACATGTGATTGATACAACGATGGTAGAATCAGAAGGTGTATACTATCGGATTTCCAAGGATGAGACGAATAAATGTCTGCTGTTGGAGTCCTGTGACTCCCTGACGGGCAATTTTCAGGAGATCCCATCAGAAACACTTTCTTCGCTGTTTGGCGTAGAAGGACCGGAATGTTATCTGCTACCGGATCAGAAGACATGGTGTCTGATTGCGGATCAGTTTGCGGAGGGAAAAGGATATCTTCCTCTTTTAACGGATGATCTTTCTTCGGGAAAATTCCGTATTTTAAAGGAAAAGGAATATGCTCTTGGAAAAACAAAAAAACGCCACGGTGGCGTTCTTGCAGTTACTGACGAGGAGCTTGCCTTGCTGGAACGATTTTTTGATCACAAAAAGCCGGTCGTAGAAGGGCTCTTTGCAGATCCGGATCTTGCCTGTTTTGACGGAACGTATTACCTGTATCCGACAACGGATGGCTTTACCGACTGGTCCGGTACGAAATTTTCTGTTTTTGCATCGAAGGATCTGAGAAAATTTCAGAAGGCTGCTGATATTTTCGACATGGCAGATGGAGATGTTCCGTGGGCGGTAGGAAGTGCCTGGGCGCCATGCATTGCAGAAAAAGATGGAAAGTATTACTACTATTTCTGTGGAAAGCGTGTTGATGGCAAATCCTGCATTGGAGCAGCAGTATCTGATTATCCGGAGGGACCGTTTGTGCCTGCAGCAGAACCCATGATCACCATGGAAATGATGGAAACGTATCAGATCCAGATGAGTCAGACGATTGATCCGTCGATCTATCAGGAAAACGGCGAAACATATCTCCTGTTTGGAAATGGTTATGCGGCCATTGCAAAACTGACACCGGATATGATGCATATTGTTCCGGAGACGATGAAAAATCTGGAAGGACTGTACGATTTCCGTGAGGCGGTTACGGTTCTGAAGCGGGATGAAATTTACCATTTTACCTGGTCCTGTGATGATACAGGAAGTGAAAATTATCATGTAAACTATGGAACGTCCGATTCCCTGTACGGACCGGTTCGGTTTGAAAAGACGATTCTTCAGAAAGATGTGCAAAAAGGTGTTCTTGGAACGGGTCATCACAGCATCTGTAAGGTGCCTGGAAAAGATGCATACTGGATTGCTTACCATCGTTTTGGCACACCGCTTGCGCAGTATCCGGAGGGAAAGGGATTCCACCGGGAAACCTGCGTGGCCCCGCTGGAGTTTGACGAAGCCGGAAAAATGATGGAAGTGATTGTCTAGGTTTACGGAGAAAAAATATATGAACGGAAGAACAGAACAAGAATTGCAGCAGTATCTTTTCTAATATGAAACAGAGCTTTCAAGAGAAGCCGAAACGCTTTCTCTTTTGGATTTCCCTGTTTTGACAGAGGAGCTTTTTTCTCTGTTTGAAAAGACGGGGAACCGGCTGCGGTATGAAGAAGCTTACTTTGGACGCCGGAAATACCTCGTTGCTTTTGCGTTCAATGCATTGTTTGCAAAAGAGAGGGACATTTCTATGGATCTTTCCGGCCTGGAATGGGTTCTGGAGCAGATTTGTGCGGAAACTTGCTGGGCGCTGCCGGCACATGTGAAGCGGAAAAAGGATGAAAAGTGGAAGATTACATTGGATCTTTTTGCGTGCGAGACTGCACAGTCACTTCTGGAAATTGCGTTTCTACTTCGAAACGATCTGCGGCCGGAGTTACTGTGTCGGATCTGGAAGGAAAGCAGCAGGAGAGTGTTGCAGCCGTTTCTTATACAGGAAAACGGTGCATTCTGGTGGGAAACGAGTAAAAGTAACTGGAATGCTGTTTGCTGTGGATCCGTAGGAGCAGCCGCCTGCTATGCATCTGAGCTTTTTCCTGTTCTTTTTCCGAATGCGGAAAGCATCGAGAGTATCAATCAAAACTGTGAACAGATCTTGACGCGCGTGACCCGGGATCTTTCCTGCTTTCTTGCGAGCTTCGGCGAGGACGGCGCCTGCATGGAAGGTCTTGGCTATTGGGAATATGGAATGAGTTATTTTTCCATGTTCGCGGAACTTCTGAAAGAAAAAACGGGCGGGAAAACTGACTTGCTGGATGGAAAAAAGCAGCGGAAAATCATGGAATTTCAGCAGAAATGCTATTTCCCGGGCGGAAATACGTTAAGCTTTTCTGACGGAGACAGCAAAAGCCGTTACCGGATGGGACTTACCTGCCATTTTGCAATGCTGGATCCAAATGTTAAAATCCCGCCGCTGGTACGGGCAATGCATTTTGGGGAAGATCCGTGTTATCGCTGGAATGCCGCATATAGGGACTGGATCTGGACGAAGCAATATCTGAATGTGTTAAAAAGCAGGTCGGACGGTTCCGAGAATGCTGCAGAGGAACGGGTATGTTCCGGCACGTTTACTTATCTGGCGGATGCCGAATGGGCAATTGCAACTGGAAAGCATCAGACCGCATTCGCAATCAAAGGTGGAAACAACGGGGAGCCGCACAATCATAACGATGTCGGCAGCTTTCTGTATTTTATCGGGGAAGAAGAAATTATCAGTGATCTTGGAGCCGGAGAATACACGAAAGCATATTTTGGCCCCGAACGATATTCCGTACTCTGCTGTAGTTCACGTGGCCATAGCGTTCCGATTTTGGATGGAAAGGAACAGTGCAAAGGGGAAACATATCGTGCCGATGCAGTGAATTACTCCGAGACAGGAGAAATTTCGATTTCCTTTGCTGGGGCATATGAGAAAGAAAGCAGGAAAAAACTGATACGGACTGCTGTTTTTTGCAGGGAAACCGGTGAACTTCAGATCAAAGATTGCCTGAAGACCGCTCCTTTGGATAATGGCTTCACGGAAAATCTTGTCACACGGCAGAACGTAAGTCGGGAAAAAGACCGGATTCGAATCGGTGACAGGGGAACTCTGAAAATAGATGGTGTTTCTCCGGAAAAGATTCAAATTATTCCATGCATTCATAGAGATCATCAAGGAAAAATGGAAACTGTGTTTCTGATTCAATGGGAAGCTGACGGAAAAGAAAATATCTGGCGAAGCCGATTTGTACTTTGCCCGGAATAATACAAAAGCTCCTGACGTTGTTAGAAGGAAGATATTCAGTGAGGCTGCATTGCGGTACGAAAACAGAGCAAAAGATTGTGCAAATGAATTTACCATTTGCACAGTCTTTTGCTTTATACGTTGCTGATCATCGAAAGAAATGTCTTATGAATCCTCATATCCGGGTCGAGTTCCGGATGGAAGGAGAAGGCCATCTGGTTTTTGTATTTTACACCGACGATCCGCTCTTCCACAACCGCGAGCACTTCCACGCCGTCCCCCACAGATGCGATATACGGCGCACGGATAAACGTCATCGGCACTGTTCCAATGCCCGCAACCGGTGCTTCTGTGTGGAAGCTGCCCAACTGGCGGCCGTAGGCATTCCGCCTGATGCACATCGGAATCGTGCCGAAATACTGTTCCGGCTGTCCCTTGATCTGTCCTTCGATCTTTTCGGCCAGAAGAATCGCACCGGCACAGGTCGCGAGAACCGGCATACCGTTTTCAATCTGGCTTTTCATGGTATCGAACATGCCAAGCTCCTTTAAGAGCTTTCCCTGAACGGTACTCTCACCGCCCGGCAGTACAAGCGCATCGTAAGGCTCGGAAAGATCACGGGCCTGCCGCAGTTCGATGCATTTCGCGCCAAGCTGCTCTAATACTTTTTCATGTTCTGCAAACGCACCCTGCAGTGCAAGCACTCCAATTTTCATTATTTTCCTCTTTCTGCCATCAGTAAGGCGATTTCCTGCTCATTGATGCCGACCATAGCCTCGCCGAGATCAGCGGAGAGTTCTGCGATCAGTTTCGCATCGGTGTAGTTGGTAACGGCTTTTACGATGGAAGCCGCACGTTTTGCCGGGTTGCCGGATTTGAAGATACCGGAACCAACAAACACACCCTCTGCTCCAAGCTGCATCATCAGTGCTGCATCGGCAGGAGTTGCCACACCGCCGGCTGCAAAGTTGACAACCGGGAGACGGCCGTTGTCATGAACATACTGAACAAGGTCGTACGGAACCTGCAGGACCTTGGCTGCCTCAAACAGCTCATCCTCACGCATGGAGGTCAGTTTCTGGATTTCGCTGTTCATTTTTCTCATATGGCGGACGGCCTGTACGATATCGCCGGTTCCCGGCTCACCTTTGGTACGGATCATGGATGCGCCCTCATTGATCCGGCGGAGTGCCTCACCGAGATCCTTTGCACCGCAGACAAACGGTACTTTGAAGCTTCGTTTGTTGATATGGTAAACATCATCTGCCGGAGAGAGAACCTCACTCTCATCAATGTAGTCGATTTCGATGGCTTCGAGAACCTGTGCCTCTACAAAGTGGCCGATGCGGCATTTTGCCATAACCGGGATGGAAACGGCTTCCTGGATGCCACGGATCATTTTCGGATCACTCATACGGGAAACGCCGCCGGCGGCACGGATGTCTGCAGGAATCCGCTCCAGTGCCATAACGGCACAGGCACCAGCTTCCTCTGCGATGTGGGCCTGTTCCGGTGTGGTAACATCCATGATCACACCACCTTTTAACATCTGTGCCAGTTCTTTGTTCAGTTTGTATCTCTCATTTGTTGCTGTCATAATAATCTCCTCCCTGCCTGATAAATATCAGGTGATAAATTTTGTTTCTGTTTTGGCTTTACTTTTGTTATGCCTCACAGTATACTGGTAAAGTGACTATAAAAAAATTGCCAAAACAAATATATTCAGTAAGGTCAGATGAGAGGAGAACGGTTGGATGCTGACGTATAATTTTGCGAATATAGGGTCAGATTCCCTGTATGAATATTTATATAAATGTATCAAAAACGACATATTACTGGGAAACATCCGTCCGGGAGAGAAGCTGCCGTCGAAACGGACGTTTGCAAAAAATCTGGGTATCAGCGTCATTACCGTCGAGAATGCCTATGCGCAGCTTGTTGCGGAAGGCTATCTGTACTCCATGCCAAAGCGCGGATTTTATGCGGCTGAGCTGGAAATTGAGGATTCCATGCGGGATGCGGTGCCAAAAGAGATTCTGCAGGTGGCAAACGGGGAGACTTCCTATTTTGCGGATTTTTCCAGCAATCAGACGGACAGCGAAATTTTTCCCTTTACAATCTGGACGCGGACGGTGCGTGCTGTCTTGAATGACAACCGCATCCAGCTCATGATCAATTCTCCCTGCGCCGGGATTTTAAAGCTGCGCAGTGCGATTGCAAAATATCTGCGTGAGTTCCGCGGCATGCAGGTGCTGCCGGAGCAGATTATTGTCGGCGCAGGAACGGAGTATCTGCATAACCTTCTGATTCAGCTTCTCGGAAACGATCTTGTTTATGGAGTAGAGGATCCCGGGTATCACAAAATTGCGCGGATTTATGAGAGCATGAAGGTACGGTACGAGCCAGTGCTGCTCGACCAGGACGGTGTTTCGGTGCAGGAGCTGGAAAAAAGATCGGTTGATATTATTCATACCTCCCCGTCCCATCACTTTCCAACCGGGACAGTCATGCCGGTCAGCCGCCGTTATGAACTGCTCGGCTGGGCAGCAAAATCAGATCATCACTATATCATTGAGGACGATTATGACAGTGAGCTGCGTCTCGGCGGAAAGCCGTTTCCGACACTGCAGAGTATCGACGTTTCGGACAAGGTCATCTATATGAATACGTTTACGAAAACACTTGCCTCCACGGTACGGATCAGCTATATGGTGCTTCCGCAGACATTAGCGGAGAAATTTTATCGCGAGCTGTCGTTTTATTCCTGCACCGTCTCCAACTTTGAGCAGTACACACTGGCAGAGTTTATTGAGAATGGCAGTTTCGAAAAACATATCAACCGGCTGCGAAACTATTATCAGAACAAACGAGATCTGATTTTACAGGAACTCGAAAAGAAGCCGCTCGGTGATTACGTGACCATCGAGGAGGAAGAAGCAGGCGTTCATTTTCTGATGCATCTTCGCACGGATTTGAAAGAAGAGTCGATTGTCACGCAGGCGAAATCCCGTGGTGTGAAATTAAAGCCGCTCTCCGGCTATTACGCGGATGCGGCGGAGGCAATAAAGCAGGAAAATACGTATGTCATGAACTATTCCTCTATCGATCCGGCTGCAATGGAGCGGGCGGCGGGAGTGCTGCTTCATATTCTGCGGGCGCATATGACGGAAAACACATTTGAGGCAGAGATGAAAAAGAGCCAGGAATAATCATAAATTGATCCACAGAAATAACTGCAGGGAATGAGCTTCTCTGATGCCCAGCAGTTTCTATTACAAACTCATAAAGGAGAAAAGCATATGATGAATCGTGAAATGATGGAGCTTGCCATGAGGCAGTCTGCGGAAGATATGGGGTGCCGCGTGGAAGATTTCAAGGCGGACAAAAATGTTGTTGTTCCCATAAAATTAGGAAAGAAGGCCCGCAAATATTTGAAAGAGCCTATTACCTGCAATCTGGTTTCCTATGGAAATAATATCATGGCGGCTTCCATACCGGAGACGATGGATCTGGTATCTGCGTATGTAGACAAATTCGAATTTTACCACTGTTTTGAGACACCAAACATGCATTGGCTGAATGAACGTTTAGCTGAAAAAGGTCACAAAATATGTTTCATGGCAGAATACTATCTGCCGGACATCAGCCGGATACCGACTCTTTCCTGCGCCTATGAGACACGAGTATTGACACAGGAAGATTTTGCGGATTTGTATCGACCGGAATGGAGCAATGCGCTTTGCGAAGATCGGAAGAATCTGGATGTACTTGGCGTCGGCGCATATGATGGAAGTACGCTGGTGGGACTTGCCGCCTGTTCTGCCGATTGCGACGATATGTGGCAGATCGGTGTGGATGTCTTGCCGGAATACAGACGACAGGGGATTGCCTCTGCACTGACAAGCAGACTTACAAAAGAGATCATAAACAGGGGAAAAGTACCTTTTTACTGTACCGCCTGGTCTAATGTCAGATCTGTAAGAAACGCTGTCAAAAGCGGTTTTATACCGGCATGGGTAGAAATGACTGCAAAACCGGCAAATATTGTTGATGAGATGAATTTATGAAGGAACCTTCCCTGTCGATTCCCGCTGAATCAGCTGTGCATGCAACAAATACGTACTGATTGGGATGTGATTGAGAAGACTTGACAATGCAAAAAATCCACTTTTTCCGAGCTCCAGCCGATCTTGTCTGATGGTTGTAAGGGGCGGTGACGTACAAGCAGCAATCGGCAGATCATCAAATCCGATAATGCTGATATCATCAGGAATCTGGAATCCCAGCTGCTGACATTGCGTGAGCGTTGCACTAGCAAGGGTATCCTGGTTGCAAATAATAGCAGTGATTCCGTTTTCCAGAAAACGGGGAAGATGCTTTTCCATACATTCTGACAGATAATAAGAACAGCCGATCGCAGCAGGAGAAGTCTTCAGTCCATGCTGGTGCATGGAACGGAGAAAGGCAGCATGGCGTGCCTGGAGAACCCGGGCACCGAGGGAGCTGCTCAGATAGGCGATCTTCCGGTGTCCAAGTCCGGCAAGATAAGAGACGGCAAGCTCCATTCCCTCCTCATTATCAATACCTACATAAGCGGTGGAAGGATTCCCTACTATATAGTTGTCGAAAAGAACAGCCGGTGTGCGGCTGATTTTAAAGTCTTGAATCCAGGGATCGCTCAGGGAAAAGCCGACCACAAAAGCTCCTATATAATCATGCTCCAGCATAAAAACATCATAATGCTGGTTTCTTTGGGTCTTAATATCAACAGGCACAATTTCAACATCAAAGCCTGCTGGTTCTGCCATCTGACGAAAACCTACCAGGATATCATAGGCAAAATGATGCGGTTCCTGATACCGCATATTTTCTTTTTCTATTATAATACAGACTTTTTTTGTTGGTTTCTTATAACGCCGCAGCTTCGTATAACCCAGAGCCACGGCAGTTTCCAAAACCTGTTTCCGTAAAGCTTCGCTGATATCAGGCGCGTCATTGAGCGCTTTGGATACCGTGCTCTTGGAAACTCCCATTTTATCAGCAATATCCTGAATGGTAGTCATAATCGGCAATCCTTTCACAAAACAAAAAATGTAAACTCCCAGCTATCATAGGTGTCAAAAGACCGTTTGATCCCGGTATCATTATATAAAATCATAAGATAAAAAGCAATCAATACCTTGAAAAAGAAATGTTTCGTTAAGTTTCGAAAAAAGAAAGCATCCTGCACAAAAATTATCCTGAAAATTATCTGAATTTTACGAAAGCGTAGGGAAAAATGGAAATTGATTGACGAAGAAATAAAAAAGGCTTATAGTAAAGCTACGAAACAATACGAAACAAAAAGTGATCGTGTTTCTTACAAGGATGCAAAAAACAGCTTTAGAGCTATGCGGGAGGAAAATGAGATGGAATTTAGCGGTGTATACCATAAAACTTCAGAACAGATGAGTTATGCCCTGGATGAGGACAGACTGATTGTCAATATCAAGACAGGATATGATGTAAAACAGGTTTTTATCCATTACGGAGATCCTTATGAGGCCGGAATTTTGGGCGGAAAAGAAAAGTGGATCGGAAAAAGAGAGGAAATGATATATAAAAAACGTCTGCCTTATCAGATCTGGTGGACAACAACGCTTCTTCCGGAATACAAAAGATGCAAATATTATTTCGAGCTACGGACGGAAAAGGAAGTCTGGTATTATTTTGAGGATGGTTTCCTGACAGAAGAACAGCTCCGGATGGATGGCCGTATGCAGCAGTGCTTTATTGTACCCTGGATGAACCCGGCAGATATCAATCGCACACCGGCATGGGTAAACGAAACGATCTGGTATCAGATTTTCCCGGATCGGTTCTGCAACGGGACACCGGAAAAAAACGGAGATGATATCACACCCTGGAGAAATCACGGAACCGTAACAAACGAAGAAAAATTCGGAGGAAATCTGGAAGGGATCCGTCAGAGATTATCGTATCTGCAGGAACTTGGGATTACCGGTATTTATCTGAATCCGATCATGAAAGCAGAGTCCAACCACAAATATGACACGACCGATTATACAAAAATAGATCCGTTTTTTGGCGATGCGGATACAATGAAAGTGCTTTGCAAAGAAGCACATGAAAAAGGAATCCGCATTATGGTAGATGCAGTGTTTAATCATAGTGGAAGAAAATTTGAGCCGTGGATAGATATCCTGGAGCATGGAAAAGAGTCTCGTTATGCGGACTGGTTTATGGTAGAGGACTGGGAACAGGTTCAAAAAAGGGGAGACACCAGAGACCGACGGTTCTATTCCTTTGCATTTACAGACGGGATGCCAAAGCTGAACACAAACAACGAAGAGGTGATACAGTATTTCTGTAAAATCTGTGAGGACTGGGTACGGGAGTTTGATATCGACGGAATTCGTTTCGACGTAGGAAACGAAGTGTCGCACAGGTTTTTAAAGCGGATAAGAGAGCATTTGAAAACGATAAAGCCGGATATTTATCTTCTGGGGGAAATCTGGCATGATGCAAGCCAGTGGCTGCAGGGAGATGAATATGATTCTGTCATGAACTACCCGCTGCTGAGTGGAATCCATGATTTCTTTCTTGATAAAACAATGAAAAAAGAAGAATTTGAATATATGGTAAACCGTTGCTATACCATGTATATGCAGCAGAATAACGATGTACTTTTTAATCTCCTGGATTCCCACGATACCGAGAGGCTGATGAACCGTTTTCACGATCTGGACAAGTTCTACCAGCAGCTTGCAATCCTTTTTACGCTTCCGGGAAGCCCCTGTATTTATTATGGAACGGAGATCGCAATGGAAGGCGCTCATGATCCGGACTGCAGAAGATGTATGCCTTGGAGTGAAATTGAAAGCGAAGAGAATCAGAAAAAAATTGCAACGATGCGGAAACTGATCATGCTTCGAAGAAATGAAAAAGTGTGCAGAAGCCTGCATTTCCATTTTCCGAATGGTTATGAAAATGATCGGTGTGTAGAGTATATTAAACTAGACGAAGAGGGAAATAAAATCGAAGTTCTGCTCAACGCATCGGATGAGGAGATAAAAGTAAAAGGAGACGGGGAAGTACTTTTTGCCCGGGAATTTGATGGAGAGATACTTGGTGTAAATGGAACGTTAATTCGCAGGATGTAAGGGTTTCACCTGTTAGAAATATGTGCAGACAGGCACAAAAAAAGCATGTTTTCTGGAAAAGCCACCGGAAAACATGCTTTTTTGATCTCTTGACTCGCCAAAAACATAAGTAAGGAGCCATTTTTCGAAGGAAAATGAGCGGATTACGAATGTTTTTGAAGATTGCGTGAGTGCAAAGCACATAGCAATCTGGTATCGCAGTGATCAGACGTTTAAAATACCGAACGACTGCAGCAGCAGTGCGGCAAGGAGCATGGGTGCAATAAACTTCACCATGACGATATACAGCCTCTTTCGACCGAACTTATATCCTCCCAGCGTCACCTCATCGATGATGACCTGCGGCTTTACAGCCCATCCGATCAGAATACAGGAGAGAAGTGCGACAAGCGGCATCAGAAGGTTATTGCTGATAAAATCCATGACATCCAGGATCTGAGCCGTTGCGCCATTTGGAAGCTTCAGTTCAAAATAAAGCGCATTGTAGCCGAGGCATACGATGATACCGACGAGATACGCATAAACCGTTACAATCACAGTGCTCTTCTTTCTGCTGATGTGAAATTTGTCGATCATACAGGAAACAATGGATTCCATGACCGATACGGAAGATGTAATGGCTGCAAAGGAGACCATAAGAAAGAAAATGGTTCCGATTACGCCGCCTGCTGCTCCCATGGACTGAAAGACCTTCGGCAGGGAGACAAACATCAGACCAGGGCCGGCAGACATACCCTCTGTCCCCATAAAGGTAAATACGGCAGGAACGATCATCAAACCGGCGAGCAGCGCAACAATGGTGTCAAAAATCTCAATCTGATTGATCGATTTCATCAGGTTTGTTTCTTTTTTTACGTAGGAACCGTAGGCAACCATGATACCCATCGCAACGCTGATCGAAAAGAAAAGCTGTCCGAGTGCATCGACAAAGACGGTGAAAAATTTCTGCGGCGTCATTCCCTTAAAATTCGGAACGAGATAAATTTTCATACCCTGCAGTCCCGTACGGACGACACCGTCTGCATCGGTATGGGTCAGGGTCAGAGAAAAAACAGAAATTCCGATGATTAAAATCAGAAGGATCGGCATCAGAATTTTGCTGTAGTTTTCAATTCCCTTATTGACACCACGATATACAACGAATGCGGTAAGAAAAAGATAGATTCCCAACCACACAATCGGCTGCCATGTACCGGTAATATAGCCGGTAAAGTAACCATCCTCGGCAGCAGCAGTGCCATGTCCGGTGAGAAACACAGACAGGTATTTTAATACCCAGCCGCCAATGGAGCAGTAGTAAGGCAGGATGACAACCGGCACGATACTGGCGAGAAGGCCAAGACCGTTCCAGCCCGGGTGAATTTTACCGTAAGCGACAAGCGGACTTTGTCCGGTTTTTCTTCCGATGGCAATATCAGTTGTCAGCAGGGTAAATCCAAAGGTCAGAGCCAGTACGATATAAACTAAAATAAAGGTTCCGCCTCCGTCTTTTGCGGCAAGATAAGGGAAACGCCAGATATTTCCCAGTCCAACCGCGCTTCCTGCAGCAGCAAGCACGAAGCCGATCGATCCGGTAAAGCTGCCGCGCGTATGTTTCTTTTCCATATAAGATACATCTCCTTATTGATAGACTGACTGTTTTTAACAGCCGAATACTTCTATTATAAAGTTCGGACGATACTTCGTCAACCAGAAGATCTATAGATTGACAATTTCGATTAGTTGTACTATCATCTAATTAGTTGTATATGCATCTATTTGAAACAGATCGAGAATGGACAGGAGGAACAGAAAAATGGATCCAACAGAACGGAAAATAACAAAAATAGCGCGGGAAGCCGGGAAATTTACGGTGCAGGCAATGAAAGAAGAAGGCATCGGTACGGCAGAATTTGACTTTATCCATCTGGTGCGCCATCATCCGGGCATCACCCAGACGGAAGTGCGCGAACAGTTAAAGATTGATAAAGGAGCCGCTGCAAGGCGCGCTGCAAGCCTTGAGACAAAGGGATATCTGATCCGGAAACCGAATCCGTGGGACGGCAGAAGCCAGCTTCTGTATGCTACGGAAAAAGCAGAATCCTTGAAAAATTCCAAAGCGGAAATTGAAACATTCTTTTACGAATGGCTGCTTGCAGAGCTTCCGGAAAAAGAGGCAGAGAGCTTCTGCGAAACACTGGACAAGCTGTACTGGAAATCGAAGAGAGAACGGCAGAATCATTTTGCGGAACTTTCAAAAATTTTAAGGGAAAAAGCAGATAAAACAATAAAAGCAACAGCAGAAGGAGGCAGCGGCGATGAAGGATGAATCCTTTCGCCCGAACCGGATGCTCTCTTACTTTCAGGAAGAATGGAAAATTCTCTTTTTTGTTACGGTTTCCGGTCTCATCTATAATCTGGGACTTCTTGCAGGCCCCTGGTTTGAGGGAAAAATGACAGGAAAGCTGGTTGATCTCCTCGGCGGCACAGGAACCTTCCACCAGATGCTGATGCTGGTCACGGCCTATGTCGTGAGTATTGGCATTGTGCAGGTTTCCCGCTATTTCAAACGGTTCTATGTCAGAAGATTTGCCAACAACGTCAACCGGCATATGAAGCAGATTCTTTACGGAACGCTGGTTCGCAAAAGCCGTTTGGAGCTGGAAGCGGAAGGTACCGGAAATATACTGACGAAGGCCATTCTCGATGTAGACGATTGCGTAGAAGGAATGCGGAAATTTACAACGGAAATCTTTGATACCGGTGTTGCTCTTCTCGCCTATGCGTGTATGCTGCTCTGGTACGACTGGCGCCTGGCTCTTCTCTGCATGATTTTCCCACCCATTTCCTACGTGATTGCCGAAAAGATGAAGGTCATGGTACAGAAAACGGGCGCTGCCTATAAGGTACAGTCGGGTGCATTAAGTGCTGCAACCCTGGACCGTGCGACAAATGCCATCACGTATCGTGTCTTTGGCTGTGAGGAGGACAGAAAGGCCGCTTATGAGGAGAATCTTTCGGCTTACGAATCTGCCGCTGTGCGCGCCAATATCTGGAACACAGCTATGCCGCCGATTTACCGTATGATCTCGATGACGAGCATTCTGTTTATCCTGTATTTTGGAGGCAGAAACGTCCTGCAGGAGGGATGGACACCGTGGAACATCGCCGTATTTACCACGTTTTTGTCCTGCTACACAAAGCTTGCCACCAAATCATCGAGCGCTGCGAAGCTTTTTAATGCGGTACATAAAGCGCAGGTTTCCTGGAAACGAATCAAACCTTTGCTGCAGAATTCCAAAACAGAACCGGAGCTTCCAGCCGCAGCGCCTGCAGAGCTTAACGTCGATCACCTGCATTTTGCCTATCCAAACGGAAAAGAGATCATCCATGACCTGTCGTTTCAAGCGTCTCCTGGCCAGATCATCGGTGTGACGGGACCTGTCGCATGCGGAAAGTCAACGCTTGGAAAGACTTTTCTCTGCGAGTCGCCGTATGAGGGAAGCATCACCTTCGGCGGAAAAGAACTTGGAAAAATGGAAAAAGCAGACCGGAACTGCATGGTCGGTTATCTTGGCCATGACCCGGAGCTGTTCCATGGAAGCGTGGAAGAGAATATCCGTCTCGGGGGAAAAGAGGGCGCAGAGGAGATGATCCGAGTCGTCTGCCTGGAAGATGAAGTGAAAGCAATGGAAAACGGAATCCATACTCTGGTCGGAACGGGCGGTATCCGCCTCTCCGGTGGTCAGGCGCAGCGCCTTGCCCTTGCGCGAACCCTGTACCACAAACGGCCGGTTCTGGTTCTCGACGATCCGTTTTCGGCACTCGACAAAGAGACGGAGGCACAAATTTTTGTAAATTTAAAGGAGCTGGCAAAAGACTCTATTATAATCCTCATTTCCCATCGTCTCTATCTGTTCGACCAGATGGATCAGGTCATCTGGATGGATGAGTGCCATACGAAGGTCGGCACACATGAAGAACTCCTTGCAACGGTTTCGTCCTACGCAGAGCTCTGCAGCAATCAGACGAAGGGAGGCAGCTTTTGATGCAAAAGAAAGAATCTGTATTGCGGGTAATCAAAGAAACTGTTCGAAAACACGGCGTTTTATCAGCCGCACTTTTGGGAGTCGTCTGCGGTGCGGTTATTTTCGCACTGCTCCCGCCTCTTGTGCTGGCACAGCTGATTGACCTTTTGACAAATAAGCATACCCTCTGGATGGAAGGAATTCTGCTGTATTTCGGACTTCTTGCCCTGACGGGTCTTCTGGAGTCGGCACGAGAGAGTCTTCTGACGGTATTCGGCCAGAAAATTACACATGCACTCCGAAGCAGTCTGATGGAAAAGTTCGGACGCCTTTCCGCCAACGAGCTGAACCGCCAGGAGCCGGGCGCTCTCGTATCAAGATTTGTCGGTGACGTCGACACAGTGGAAAACCTGTTTACCTCCGGGATCATCAGTATGTTTGCCGATGCGTGCAAAATCTTAAGCATTCTTACCGTCATCTGGGTGACTAATCGTGGACTTACGATTGTTCTGATTATTTTACTCCCTGTTCTGTTCCTCTTTACCCGTTACATCCAGAAAAACATGCTGGCCTCCCAGATTGTCAACCGCCGTGCAGTCAGCCGTGCTTCGGGTCACGTTCCAGAGACGCTGCACAACATTCGTACCATCCACTGTCTGCAGAAAGAGACGTATATGGAGCAGCAGTATGCGCACTATATTGATGACAGCTACAGCGCAATGGAGAAGACCAATTTTTACGATGCCGTCTATTCTCCAGTAATCCTGATTTTAAATGCCATTGTTGTTGCTGTTGTCATACTGCTTTCGGCCTCCGGAAATCCGATCGTTTTAAAGCTGTTCGGCATGTCCGCCGGAACCGCCGTTGCTGTTATAAACTATATTTCCCAGATCTTTACTCCAGTCGAAAGCCTTGGTATGGAAATCCAGACAATTCAGTCTGCGTTTGCCGGTATGGAAAGAATCAATGAATTTTACAGCCTGAAAGAGAAGAAAGAGCCGGCTGCGCTGACTGCAAATACAGATTACGGCATGGCGGCTGAGTTAAAAAATGTGACGTTTGGATATGACGAAAGCCAGGTCATCTTAAACGATGTGAGTCTGCAGATCAAAAAAGGCGAGCGGGTAACACTTTCGGGACGAACAGGTGCCGGAAAGAGTACCATTTTCAAACTGCTGCTCGGTTTATATGAGCCACAGAAAGGAAAGATTCTGATTTGGAGCGTTCCATCTGTCGATCTGCCGGATGCAAAGAAACGAAAGGTTTTCGGCTATGTGGAGCAGTCGTTCCACATGGTGCCGGGATCGGTAAAAGACCAGATTACTTTGTATGATGCAAAGATTTCGGATACAGATGTAAAAAAAGCAGCAGAGCTGACCGGACTTGCAAAGACCATCGAGGCGCTTCCGGACCAATATGATACGATCTGTACACAGGATCTCTTCTCACAGGGTCAGTGGCAGCTCCTCTCGATTGCCCGTGCAGCCGCAGCGGAGCCTGAAATTCTGCTCCTCGATGAGATTACCGCAAACCTTGATGCAGAGACGGAAAAAATGGTATTAAATGCATTGCAAAGGGTTTCCAAAAACCGTACCGTAATTTCCATTTCCCACCGAACTATGGCAGAAACGGGACGCGTGATTCCAATTTCATAATTTCTTTTCGTTCATTAAATTTTTGAAACAAAGCGTGCCGGATGCATTCTGACAAAAAAAGATGCGCCGACACGCTTTCTTTGTCCCGCTAGGCAGAACAAAATAGAGCGGAGGAGCGAGTTTCAATTGACACAAAAAAGGGGAGCAAGTACAATAAAAGTAACGAAAAGAGAGGAGGCGGTATTCAGTTGAAAAAGAGAAAATGGAAATTCCGCATCGCAGGCGGCGCTGTCACGCTGCTGGGCATCTATCTGATGGCGGTCGGCTACGGAGAGACGATCACACTCACCATCGCCACGGTTGTCCTGATTTTCGGCATTGCCATCTGGTCCATGGCAACCCCGGAGAGCTACAATTCCATGACGGATATGATTGCCATGATCTCCATGGAGAAGCCGCGGAAAATCGAAGAATTTTATGAGGCTTACAAGAACGTCGATACACCGTTCGGTTCTGCATGGCTTGCAAAATTCTACACGATGCGGCAGAAAGCACTCGTTTTCGGACCGGACGCCAAGGGAGAATATCTCTACTTCTGGCTGACCAAAGACGGTCATGTCGGTTATTTGGGATATTCCTTCATCGAAGGCTTTATCAAAAAGAAACTCACCACACCCGTGTATCCGATTCATGAAGATGTTGCAGAGAACCTCGCAGACCATCTAAGCTACCATTCCGATCTGATGATGTTCCAGAGCGAATTAAAAGCGAATCTGGAGCATTTCGTCAAAACTGGAACGGTACAGCCGTTTCAGAAGATTTCGGCGTCCCAGATTTACACTTTCACGGAGGATTACCGCCTGACGGGCCAGCATTTCGATCTGGAGGATACAGACGGAAACCTGGTTTACGAGATCGACAGCACCGTGCCGCTGAAAACATTTTATATCTACGATGCGATGCACACCGAAATCTTCCGTATGACGAAGGAACTGCTCCACGCGCTGCCGACGTACCGTTTTTATCTGTACGGCGAGCCGTATGGTGTGTTGAAAAAGCAGTTTGCACTCGTACGGGATCAGTTCTCGATGGAACTGCCGGATGGAAAACTGGAACTCCGGGAATACGCCGGCTCCATCGGCCACAATTACTCGGTAAAACTGAACGGAACTATGATCGGCGCCATCGTCGACAATATGGATCTTACCGTCGGAAACATCATGTTCGACAATGCGTTTCTGATTGTCTACGATGCAAAATATCTGCCGCAGCTGACCGCACTCGCTGTGATGGCGGCAAGAGAACTGGCACGCGACAAAGACGGCGGTCTTTCCAATCGGTCCTGACAAAAGAAAGAGAGGGGAATCTATGAGAAAAACGACAAAATTGTTTTTGGGTTTTACAGCAGGACTTCTGCTTCTGTGCGGCTGCTCGGCGGCAGAAGAAAAGTTAGGGTATGAAAACGCGGATGTGGCAAAAGAAGCCCTTGCATCGGCTTCGTCCGTCCGCATGCGCTGTGATCTGGATAACGTTGACGCTTCGGGAAACATTTATGCGGATGAAAAGGCTGCCGCGTATATGAAAAACAGCGGTCTCTTTGATCAGACCTGGACGATCTCTATTTCCGGCGAAGAATGGTTCCATATGAAAATTGTGACGGACGAAGAAATCAATAAGATGACAAAATCCGCTACTACCTATGCATTCTATGATCCGGACAACAACCTGCTTGGCTATGCACAGGAGCGCGTGACGACACCGGATCAGATGCCGGAAGCGTATTACATTATTTTTCTCGATGCAGATCTGAACGAAAAACCATATTACGCATCAGAGGATGGACATACCATTTATACAGAGGGCGGAACGGTGATCGGTTCTGCGAAAAAAGAGATGGACTGGTCCGGTTCACAGTGCAATCTCTATGTGAACCTGGAGGATAACGGTACGCAGGTGATGGATTTCCAGGATAAATACGCCTTGCTCGATATGATGTACGATGAGGCAAATGAGTATTACAAAGATAACAAGTAAGGCGGAGGAAAAAGGCAGTTGAAAAAGAGAATATATACAGCCGCTGGTCTTTTTCTTGCCGCCGCTCTGGTGCTTGGCGGCTGCGGAAAAGAAAGAGTGCCGGAATCTGAGTTTGCAACTGCGGATGAGGCAAAAGAGGCGCTTACATCGGCAGAAACCATAGAAATCTACTTTGACCTGTATGGAAGTAAACGAAAGACGAAGATTGTGGCAGACGGAAAAGTGGCGGGCTATCTTCAGAAGAATACGGTCTATATCAACGAGGAGGAGTGGTTTTCGATTGACTATGTGGAGGATGAGCCCATCAATGACAGAGAAGGCTCCGGCACGACGTACGGCTATTACGACGCATCCGGTACGTGTCTTGGCTATGCGCAGGAGCAGTATGTGGATACCTCCTATGGAAAAGATACAAGACTGATTTTCCTTGATGTAGATGAAACGCCGCTCGATTACCAGAGTTCGAGAAGCGGCAGGATTCTGTATGATGAAAATGACGAGGAGATCGGCAGCGGAAAGATCGGGCGATCAGGGGTCAGTCTTCTTGACCAGTGGTACACGAATCTTTACTGTGCCGTCTTTAAGACCGAGACGGACGGCACGCGGCAGATTGATTTCATGGACCGGATGGCGATGCTGTGGCGTCTGGAGCGCGATTACCGCTCAATTGACGACAATCCTGTCAACACCGGCGTGCAGATTTATGAAACGGTTGCCGTTGTTTTTGTGCTGATCCTGTTGATTGGTTCGTCTTTCTCAAAATGGAGACAAAAAAAGAAAAATTAAAGGGAATGCTCGCTTCCTGGACGGCTGGTTTTGAGAAAAAACCACTGACAGGAAGGGGGCATTTTATACGCTTGTGAATCTTGCACAATTTCTGGTTTCATGCTAAAATTGTGCAGGTATGACGTTTGTTATACTTCTTATATTTATTCTTGAGAAAAGGTATGAAATACAAATGAACGATACAGAAACAAAAAACACAGCGGTAAAAGCGCCGGCACTGATGTCCACGCGGCCTGTGACAGCACAGGATGCGCTGGATCAGTGTGAGAAGCTTTCGCCTATGATGGTACATTATTGCCAGACGAAGACGGGCTTGACTGACCCGGCTAATACCATTTTGTTTTACCGCTTAGGTGATTTCTACGAAATGTTCTTCGAAGATGCCACCCTGGTATCCAAAGAACTTGAGCTTACGCTGACCGGAAAGGACTGCGGCATGGAGGAGCGCGCTCCGATGTGCGGTATCCCGTATCACGCTGCAGAAGGGTATATCAACCGTCTTGTAGAGAACGGCCATAAGGTTGCGATCTGCGAGCAGATGGAGGACCCAAAGCAGGCAAAGGGCATGGTAAAGCGCGAAGTCATCCGCGTTGTCACACCGGGTACGACGCTGATCCCGCAGGGACTTGATGAGACGAAGAACAACTACATCATGTCGATCGTCTGCATGGAGGGATGCTTCGGTATCTCTACGGCAGATATCTCCACCGGCCAGTGCCTCGTCACGGAAATGGACAAGCCTCGCCGCCTTGTGGATGAGATCACGAAGTTTATGCCGGCGGAAATCATCTGCAATCAGTCGTTCCTGCTCTGCGGGATCGATGTGGAGGATCTCCGGACCCGCCTTCATATCTGCGTGAATGCATTGGAAGACTGGTATTTCGACGATGATATCTGCCGCCGTACGCTGCAGGAACAGTTCCATGCTGCTACGATGGAAGGCCTTGGCATCGCCGATTACAACTGCGGAACAATTGCAGCCGGTGCGCTGTTCCAGTATCTGCACGAGACACAGAAATCGGATCTGTCTCACATGAACTCGATTACACCGTATGTGACGGACAAATATATGCTGATCGACAGCTCCAGCCGCCGGAATCTGGAACTGGTGGAAACGCTGCGGGAGAAGCAGAAACGCGGCTCCCTCCTCTGGGTTCTCGACAAAACCCGCACGGCGATGGGCGCGCGTCTTCTGCGAAGCTACGTGGAGCAGCCATTGATCGACGAGGATGAAATCAATGCAAGACTCGATGCTGTAGAGGCTCTAACGGGGCAGGCGATGCTCCGCGAGGAAATCCGTGAATACCTCCGTCCGGTTTATGACCTTGAGCGTCTCGTCGGAAGAATCAGCTACCAGTCCGCGAATCCGCGTGACCTGATCGCCTTTAAATCGTCGCTGCAGATGCTGCCTTACATCAAGCAGCTCTTAAACTCGTTTGACGGCGGCGCTTTGGCGCAGATTCAGGAGGATCTCGACCCGCTGGAAGACCTCTATCAGCTTGTCGATGCGGCAATCGTGGATGATCCACCGTATCTGATGCGCGACGGCGGTATGATCAAAGACGGCTACAACGAGATGGTCGATAATTACCGCCATGCAAAGACAGAAGGAAAGCAGTGGCTGAGTGAACTTGAGGCGAGTGAGCGGGAGAAAACCGGTATCAAAAACATGAAGGTCAAGTACAACAAGGTATTTGGCTATTATCTGGAAGTTACGAACTCGTTTAAAGACCTTGTACCGGATTACTATACCAGAAAACAGACGCTGACGAACGCCGAGCGCTACATCACACCGCGTCTGAAGGAGTTGGAAGATACGATTCTTGGCGCAGAGGACAAGCTGTACGCTCTGGAATATGATCTTTTCTGTACGGTGCGCGATACGGTTGCCGGTGAGGCGGAGCGGATTCAGCGCACGGCGCAGGCTCTGGCACGGCTCGATGTGTATGCATCACTTTCCTACGTTGCCGAGCACAATCACTATGTGCGTCCGAAGCTGAACAGCCGAGGAAAGATTGATATCAAGGATGGCCGTCACCCAGTGGTCGAGAAGATGATTCCAAACGATATGTTTATCGCAAACGATACCCTGCTTGACAACGGTGACCACCGCGTTTCCGTCATCACCGGACCGAACATGGCCGGTAAATCGACGTATATGCGCCAGACGGCCCTCATTGTGCTGATGGCACAGATCGGTTCGTTTGTTCCGGCTTCGAAGGCAAACATCGGTATTGTGGACCGGATCTTTACCCGTGTCGGCGCATCCGATGACCTGGCAAGCGGCCAGAGTACGTTTATGGTTGAGATGACGGAGGTGGCGAATATTCTTCGGAATGCAACCTCGAACAGTCTGCTGATTCTCGATGAGATCGGAAGAGGAACGAGTACGTTCGACGGTCTTTCGATCGCCTGGGCGGTGATTGAGCATGTGGCGAATCCGAAGCTGCTCGGCGCAAAGACACTGTTCGCTACGCATTACCATGAGCTGACTGAGCTTGAAGGAAAGCTTCCGGGCGTGCACAACTACTGTATTGCCGTCAAGGAAAAGGGCGACGATATCGTATTCCTGCGTAAAATTGTACAGGGCGGCGCAGATAAGAGCTACGGTATCCAGGTAGCGCGTCTTGCGGGAGTGCCGGAGTCAGTGCTCTCCCGGGCGCAGGAGCTGGTGGAGCAGCTGAGCGATGCCGATATCACTGCTGCGGTCAAGGATCTGACCATGCAGAAGAAACCGAAGGCAAAGCCGGTTCACTACGACGAGGTCGATATGGCACAGATGTCGCTGTTCGATACGGTGCAGGACGATGATATCATCAAAGAGCTCTCGGAGCTTGATATCTCGAATATGACACCGATGGATGCTTTAAATACCCTGTACCGTTTCCAGGGAAAGGTGAAAAACCGCTGGAAATAGGGGAATACTGGATCAGAACATAAGTTAGAATCAATCCGAAACAGAAAGGAACAACATGGCTACCATAGCAGTACTGGATCAGAATACGATCGATAAAATTGCGGCCGGTGAGGTCGTGGAACGGCCGGCTTCCGTGGTAAAGGAGCTGGTGGAAAATGCAATGGACGCCGGTGCGACGGCGATCACCGTGGAAATCCGCGACGGCGGTATCTCGCTGGTGCGGATCACGGACAATGGAAGCGGCATTCCGGCCGAACAGGTGCCGCTCGCTTTTCTGCGCCACGCGACGAGCAAGATCCGTTCCGTGGAAGAACTCGTGCAGATTGCATCTCTTGGCTTCCGCGGCGAGGCGCTCTCGAGTATCTCGGCGGTTGCGCAGATCGAGATGATTACGAAAACGCCGGATGCGCTGACGGGAACGCGGTATGTGATTGAGGGCGGCGCGGAGAAGGCCAATGAGGAGGTCGGTGCCCCGACCGGAACAACCTTTCTGGTCCGGAATCTTTTTTACAACACGCCGGCTCGTCAGAAATTCTTAAAAACGCCGGTTACGGAGGCGAATGCGGTGACTTCCGTTGTGGAGCAGCTTGCGCTGTCGCATCCGGGGATTTCGTTTAAATATATGGTGAATTCACAGGTGAAGCTCCATACGAGCGGCAACCGGAATTTAAAAGAACTGGTCTATAATATTTACGGCCGCGACATTGCGCGGGAGCTGATCGAGATTCACTCGGAAAGCCCGCTGATGACGATCGACGGCTTTATCGGAAAACCGGTGATCTCGAGGGGAAACCGGAATTTTGAAAATTATTACGTGAATGGACGGTATGTGCGGAGCAAGCTGCTCGCCCGTGCGATTGAGGACGGATATCAAACATCGATGATGCAGCATAAATATCCGTTTACGCTGTTCTATGTCCAGATGGATGGAGAGGCGGTGGATGTCAATGTGCATCCGACGAAGATGGAACTTCGTTTTTCTCATCAGGAGGAGATTTACCGTCAGATGCGCGATATGATCTCAGGTGCGCTGAATCACAGGGAGCAGATTGTGAATGTTTCGCTTTCTTCCGACAGGGAACGGAAAGCAGAGGAAAAAGCGGCACGGAAAGAACAGATTGTTGTTCCGGAACCGTTCGAGCAGAAACGGCAGGTAAAAGAAGGCTTTGCACGGCAGTCCCTTCCGGTGGAGCCGGTTTCCAGCCAGAGCAGAAGAATGCCAATTTTCCCGGAGGTGGAACGAAATGGATACCGCGCAGCGAAAACGTATGTGCCGGTTCAGCAGATGACGGGAATGACGCGGGAAGAGGAAGAACTGTTTGAGCCGGGTGCAGGAAACGTGCCAAAGACGGCAGACCTCTCAAACGCGGACGCAATACAGCATCAGCAGGAGCCAGATGCAGCTCCAACGGTATCTTCCATGCCGGAAGAATCCTCATCTGCATCTGCTTCGCCTGAGCCAGAAGGCCAGATGCAGCTCTTTGATGAGCAGTTTCTTACCCCGGAGGCAGAGAAATCGCACCGCATCATCGGCCAGGTTTTCGATACGTACTGGCTGATTCAGTACGGCGAGAATCTCTACATCATCGATCAGCATGCCGCGCACGAAAAGGTACTGTTCGAGCGGATGATGAAAAATTACCGGGAAAAGAACGTCACCTCCCAGATGGTGAGTCCTCCGCTGATCGTCTCCTTAACGCCGCAGGAAGCAGATCTTGTGACCCGTTACATGGACGTTTTCCAGTCCTTCGGCTACGAAATTTCCCCGTTCGGCGGAAAAGACTATGCGATCAACGCCGTGCCGCACAACCTGTACGGTATTGCGACGGAGGAGCTGTTTATCGAGATTCTCGACAATCTTGAGGAGGTCCGCGAAAAGCCGCTGGAGATTTTAAAAGACCGTCTGGCGACGATGTCGTGCAAGGCCGCCGTAAAGGGCAACAATCATCTTTCCTATGCAGAGGCGGAGCAGCTCATTGCCGAGCTTTTGACGCTCGAAGATCCGTATCACTGCCCGCACGGCCGGCCGACGATCATTTCCCTCTCGAAACGGGAACTGGAAAAGAAATTTAAGAGAATTGTGTAGGTGATTTTTTTGAAAAAACCTTTGATTATCCTGACCGGTCCGACCGCTGTCGGTAAGACGAAGCTGTCGATTTCGCTTGCCCAAGCGGTGAATGGGGCCATTATCTCCGCGGATTCCATGCAGGTCTACCGCCATATGGATATCGGATCTGCCAAAATCCGCCCGGAGGAGATGTGCGGCGTTCCGCATTATCTGATCGATGTGCTCGATCCTTCCGAAGAGTTTCACGTCGTGAAGTTTGTGGAACTGGCGCATGAAGCGATGGAAAAAATATACGCCGCCGGACAGATTCCGATCGTGACGGGCGGCACCGGCTTTTATATCCAGGCGCTTTTAAAAGAAGTTGATTTTACGGAATCGCACGGTGAACTGCCGATCCGGAAACAGCTGGAAGAAAAAGCAGCAACGGAGGAAGGCGCGGCAGAACTGTACCGGGAACTTTCCGAGGTTGATCCTGCTTCCGCGGAGACGATTCACCCGAATAATGTAAAACGTGTAATCCGGGCGCTGGAATATTATCACGAGACAGGACAGAAGATTTCGGAGCACAACGAGGAGCAGAAGCAGAAGGAATCTCCGTACTGTTCTGCTTATTTTGTGCTGAACGACGAACGTTCGATTCTGTATGACCGCATTGACAGGCGCGTCGATCAGATGATCTGCGACGGACTGGTTGATGAAGTTTTCCGTTTGAAAGAAATGGGATACACAAGAGATCTTGTCTCCATGCAGGGACTGGGCTACAAAGAACTGTTCCCGTATCTTGCGGGCGAATGCACGCTGGAGGAGGCCGTCTATATCATCAAGCGGGACACCCGTCATTTTGCCAAACGGCAGCTGACCTGGTTCCGACGGGAAAAGGATGTGATCTGGCTGAACAAGCCGGATTTTGACTACGACGAAGAAAAAATATTATCATATATGCTGGATCGCTGGAACGAAATCGTTTCGGCCGATGCAAAGGAAGAAGGAGAACAATCATGTTGACAGAAAAAGCTGCTATGTACAGCACACTTGGCATTTCCAAAGAGGTTTTCGCATTTGGAACGAAAATTGAGGAAGAATTAAAAGAGCGTTTTGCAAAAATTGATGAAATCGCAGAATACAACCAGTTAAAGGTCATCCACGCCATGCAGGCAAGCAAGGTCAGCGAGGCATGCTTATATGGAACCACAGGATACGGATACAATGACCTGGGACGTGATACGCTGGAGCAGGTCTATGCAACGTGCTTCGGCACTGAGGATGCACTGGTACGCCCGCAGATCGCCTGCGGAACCCATGCGCTTGCAACGGCGCTTTCCGGAAATCTCCGCCCGGGCGACGAACTGCTTTCTCCTGTTGGAAAACCGTACGACACCCTTGAGGAAGTGATCGGCATCCGCCCGTCCGTCGGATCTCTTGCGGAATATGGCGTAACTTACCGCCAGGTAGATTTAAAAGAGGACGGCTCTTTCGATTACGAAGGAATCAAAAATGCCATCAACAAAAAGACAAAGATGGTGACGATTCAGAGGTCGAAAGGATATCAGACCAGACCGACGCTTTCTGTTACCCGCATCGGTGAACTGATTGCATTTATTAAAAATATCAAACCAGATGTCATCTGTATGGTCGATAACTGCTACGGCGAGTTCGTGGAGACGATCGAACCGACCAATGTCGGTGCAGATCTGATGGTCGGATCCCTGATCAAAAACCCGGGCGGCGGACTGGCTCCGGCCGGCGGTTACATTGTTGGAAAGAAAAAGTACGTGGAAAATGCAGCATACCGTCTGCTCTCCCCGGGACTTGGAAAAGAGGTTGGCGCAACACTCGGTGTGAACGGTTCCTTCTACCAGGGATTCTTCCTGGCACCGACCGTTACCGCAGCGGCATTAAAAGGTGCTGTCTTTGCTGCAAATGTTTATGAGAAACTGGGATTTGCCGTTGTTCCAAACGGAACCGAGAGCCGTCACGACATCATTCAGGCGGTAACCTTTGGAAAACCGGAAGGCGTCATCGCATTCTGCCAGGGTATCCAGGCAGCTGCCCCGGTCGACAGCTTCGTTTCCCCGGAACCTTGGGATATGCCAGGTTACGACAGCCCAGTTATCATGGCAGCTGGCGCTTTCGTGCAGGGCTCTTCCATTGAACTTTCTGCCGATGGCCCGATCAAACCGCCGTACGCTGTCTATTTTCAGGGTGGGCTTACGTGGCAGCACGCAAAATTCGGTATTCTGATGAGTCTTCAGAAACTCGTCGATGCCGGTATGGTGACATTATAATGGCAAAAAATGTGGTAATTATCGGCGGCGGCGCGAGCGGACTGATGGCGGCAATTTGGGCCTCACGTCTCGGTGCCGCGGTCACCGTTCTGGAAAAGAACGATAAACCGGGCAGAAAGCTTCTTGCGACCGGAAACGGACGGTGTAATTTTACCAATCGTTATCAGGATGCATCGTGCTACCGCACGGGAAATCAGGAGCGTGCATCACGGGTTCTCGAACAGTTTACCGAACAGGACACCGAACAGTTTTTTGAACAGCTCGGCATCCGCATCCGGAGCCGTGAAGGCTGGCTTTATCCGGCCAGCGAGCAGGCACAGTCCGTTCTTGAGCTGCTGATTTTGGAAGCCAGATTCCGAAAGGTAAAAATCAAGACACGGGAAACGGCTGTTGCAGTGGAAAAAGCCGAAAATGGTTATCTGGTGCGCACCGAAGGATGGCAGTACCCGGCTGACAGCGTCATCATCTGCTGCGGAAGCTGTGCTTCCCAGATCGCCGGTTCCGACGGAGATACACTTCGATTTGCCGATCAGCTTCAGCTCGCTTCGATTCCGTTTTTCCCGGCCCTCTGCCCGCTCCGCTGCAAAGGAAACCAGTTTTCCTCCTGGGCGGGTGTTCGGGTGCGCGCGAAGATTACGCTTCTGGTTGAAAATCAGGAGATTCTGACGGAACAGGGAGAGCTGCAGCTTACCGACTACGGTGTCTCCGGCATCCCGGTATTCCAGATTTCCCGGTTCGCTGTGCGCGCCTGCATGCAGAAAAAACGCGTTGAACTTCTCGTAGACTTCTTTCCGGAACTGACGGAATCGGAGCTTACTGCAGAACTTGTCAGACGGCAGGAAATCTGCCCGTATAAAGCGCCAAAAGAGCTTCTGATCGGTCTTCTTCCAGAAAAACTCATTCCGGTTCTGATCGGAAAGAAAAAGACTCCGGAAGAAATGGCAGGCGCCATCAAATCATATCGTTTACAGATCACCGGCCAGACCGACTTTGGAAAAGCCCAGGTGTGTGCGGGCGGCATCACGCTCGACCAGCTTACGGATTCTCTGGAATCGGTACAGCACCCTGGTATTTTCTTTGCGGGAGAAGCCCTGGACGTCGACGGCGTCTGCGGCGGCTACAATCTCCAGTGGGCCTGGTCCAGCGGAAGTGCAGCCGGAAGAGCTGCAGCAGGAGAACATGCATGATTCGGATACAGCAATTAAAGCTTCCAGTCACCCACACACAGGAGGAACTGGAACAGAAAATAAGAAAAACACTGAAAATCGGAAAACACGATCTGCAGGAAATTGAGCTCTTACGCCGCTCAATTGATGCCAGAAAGAAATCCGAATTAAAATACGTTTATCAGCTTGATGTAAAAGTAAAAGATGAGAATGCCGTACTGCGGAAGGCGAAAAATAACCAGATCGTAAAAGCGGAGAAAAAGCCACATGTGTTCCCAAAATCTGGAGAACAGACTCTTGTTCACCGGCCGGTTATTATCGGAAGCGGTCCGGCAGGACTTTTTTGTGCCTATGTTCTCGCAAAGCATGGCTACCGTCCGCTCGTTCTGGAGCGCGGCGAATCTGCAGAACAGAGAAAGAAAAGTGTCGATGCGTTCTGGAAAACCGGCGTTCTGAACCCGGAATCGAACGTACAGTTCGGAGAGGGCGGTGCCGGTACGTTTTCGGATGGAAAATTAAACACTTCGGTGAAGGATCCATCCGGCAGAAACCGTGAGGTACTCCGGATCTTCACGGAATGCGGGGCACCGGAAGAAATTCTGTACGATCAGAAACCGCACCTTGGCACCGATCAGCTCATCGGAATTGTGACAACAATGCGGAAAAAGATCGAGGCATGGGGCGGAGAAGTCCGTTTCGGAGCAAAAGTGACGGACTTTGGGATTGAAAACGGCAGACTCACTTCTGTAACCGTCAATGAAACCGAGAAGATTGCCGCGGAGACTGCAGTCCTTGCGATCGGCCACTCTGCACGCGATACCTTCTTTAAACTCTGCGAAAATAAGATCTCCATGGAAGCAAAATCCTTCGCTGTCGGCGTCCGCATTGAGCATCCGCAGAAGATGATCACGGAGGATCAGTACGGACCGGAGGCACCGGATTTCCTTGGGGCAGCACCGTATAAGCTCACCAATCAGTGTGAAAACGGAAGAGGTGTGTACTCATTCTGCATGTGTCCCGGCGGCTATGTTGTCAACGCATCCTCGGAAGCGGAACGCACCTGCGTCAACGGTATGAGTTATTCTGACCGGGAAGGTAAAAATGCGAACAGCGCTATGATTGTCACCGTAACACCGGAAGACTACCGCCCGTACCATGTAGAGGGAACGCCGGACGTACTCGATGGTGTGGCATTCCAGAGAGCGCTTGAACACGCTGCGTGGGAAGCCGGAAAAGGCAAAGTTCCGGTGCAGCTTTTTGGTGATTTCTGTGAAAACAGAGTTTCTACAGCACTTGGAGAGGTAACCCCTTCCATCTGCGGAGAATGGACTTTCGCCAATCTGCGGGAAGTTCTTCCGACGTTTATCGGAGACTCCCTTGTGGAAGGCATTCGTGCATCTGAGCGGAAAATCCACGGCTTTTCCCGTCCGGACGCCGTTCTTTCCGGCGTGGAAGCGCGTACCTCGTCACCGGTCCGCATTGTAAGAAATGAAACGCTCGAAAGTCCGTCGCTTACCGGTCTTTACCCGTGCGGAGAGGGCGCAGGCTATGCGGGAGGCATCACTTCCGCAGCCATGGACGGATTAAAAACGGCAGAGGAAATTGCAAAAAAATATATGAATTTTTCATAATTCCTATACATCTGCGGAAAGTTGTGCTAGAATGATGGGTGATTCAAACCAATGTATTCCATGAAAATTCCCGGAAGAGTGGTGGGAGGAATACATGAGAAAAAATGGATTACGAAACCTGCCGACGATGGAACAGCCATATGAAAAATGCCTGGAAAACGGCCCGGAAAGCCTTTCCGACGCGGAGCTTCTGGCTGTCATTTTACGATGTGGGGCAAGGGGAAAAACATCCCTGGAGCTCGCAAGAGAAATTCTTTCCCTTCCCGGAAAAGAGGAGGGCCTGTTAGGACTCTATCACTGTACAAGACAGGAACTTCTGCAGATCCGCGGAGTCGGGGAAGTAAAAGCGATCCAGCTCCAGTGCATCGGTGAGCTTTCCAAACGAATGGCCGCGGCCGGAGCAAGAAAAGGTCTCTGCTTTCATGATCCGGCTTCCATTGCGGATTATTACATGGAACGTCTCCGCCACGAGGATCAGGAGGTTCTTCTCTGCATGATGCTGGACACAAAAAATCAGCTTCTCGGAGAAAAGGAAATCACAAGAGGAACGGTCAATGCGACGATGATTTCGCCGCGGGAGCTTTTTCTTGCGGCACTGCAGTTCCGTGCGGTTCATATTCTGCTGGTTCACAACCATCCAAGCGGAATCCCGGAACCAAGCGGTGACGATATTACCGTGACACGGCAGATCCGGCGGGCGGGCGAAATGCTCGGCATTACCCTGCTGGATCACATTATTATCGGGGATCACTGTTATACCAGTATGCTGGAACAGGGAATCTGATCCCGAAAATCCGAGGCAGAAATGCCCAAAGGAAGGGAACAAGTTAAAGGAGCACGATGCAGATTCGAAATGTATACGGCATAGACCTTGGCACCAGTACCGTCAAAATCTATGACCTGAAGAAAGACACAATCACAAAAGAAAAAAATATGATTGCCATACGCAACCGCGAACAGGTGATTGCCGTTGGAAATTACGCATATGAAATGCACGAGAGAACGCCTTCCAATATCGAGGTAATTACCCCCATGAGCAACGGACGCATTGCGAATGTATTGATGGTAGAAGCCGTTTTGCACACGCTTCTCCATCGCTGTACGCGCCACATGGGATACCGCCCGGAGCTGTATTTTTCAGTTCCCTGCGATATGACAGAGATTGAACGGCGTTCTTATTATACGATTGCACATAAGGGAGCCTTAAAAAACTGCCGCATGTATCTTGTGGATAAACCAATCGCGGATGCGCTGGCACTTGGCATTCCGATCAACCGCACGAAGGGTTCCATGATTGTCAACATCGGAGCGCAGAGCACAGAGATTTCTGTTATCGCCAACGCGAGGGTTATTTTTTCCAGAATCATCCCGGTAGGCGGAAAACAGTTCAACGAATCGATATGCAATCTGAACCGCCGCAAAAACAATTTCCAGATTGGCTCCAAAACAGCCAAACGTGTCAAGATTGCGCTGGCGGATCTTGGAACAGACAAAAAAGAGGCGCGGAAGGTGCGCGGCGTAGATGGTGCATCCGGTCTTCCAATGGAAGGGATCATTACTTCTTCCCTCGTAAACGAAGCACTCCTTTCCGGTGTTAATGAGATCGGCGAGGAAATCAAGCATGCGCTGGAGCGTACACCGCCGCAGATCCACGATCATATCCAGAAAGAGGGTATTTACATCACCGGCGGAAGCACAAGGATTCCGAACATTGACCGCTATCTTTCGAGACAGCTCGGCTGTCCGGTGCAGCTTTCCCAGTATTATGACCTCTGTACCATCTGTGGGCTCAAGGAACTGATCACGCACGATGCGCTGCATCGCTGGGCTTACACGGTAAATAAAAAGAAGTAAATCTATCAAAAAGGACCCGCTATGAATAAGAAGAAAAAATTTCAGCTAAAAAGCAAACATTTACTTTTCATCATGACGTTCCTGTGTCTCTCCGGCATTTTAGGCAGTGCAGCAGACAAAATGCCGGTCACGCCGATCCGGGAAGCCGCAGGCTTTGTGATCATCCCGTTTCAGAACGGAATTAACCAGATCGGTGCGTATTTGACAGACTGTCTGACCGGTTTCCAGAACGTCAAAAAACTGTCTGCCGAGAAAGAGGAGCTTGAACAGAAGGTCACGGATCTGACTGAGGAAAACAATCAGCTTGTACAGGAGCAGCAGGAGCTGCAGCGTCTTCAGGAGCTGTATCAGCTGGACCAGTCCTACTCGGAATATGAAAAAGTAGCAGCACAGGTCATCTCAAAGGATCCGGGCAACTGGTATGATACCTTTGTCATCAACAAAGGATCAAATGACGGGATTCAGAAAGATATGAACGTTATTGCAGACGGCGGCCTTGTTGGACTTGTTGAGGAGGTAAGTTCCAATTCCGCTACTGTCCGCTCTATCATTGATGACTCCAGTTCCGTGAGCGCCATGACAGCATCTACCTCGGATACGTGTATTGTATCGGGTGATCTGCGCCTGATCAGCGACGGAAAGCTTGCCTTTTCCCAGCTGAATACAACCGACACGGTAGCTGAGGGCGAAAAGATTGTGACATCGAACATCAGTGATAAATACCTCCGCGGTATTCTGATCGGCTATGTCAGTGAAATCACCGAGGACTCCAATCACCTGACGAAAAAGGGATACATCATTCCTGTTGTGGATTTTCAACATATTCAGGAAGTTCTCGTGATCAAAGAATTAAAACAGCAGGGAGGAGAGTAAATGCGCAGAAAAATCACGCTTGCCTTTCTGATTCTGGCAGCTTTCCTGTTACAGACAACTGTATTTCAGTATTTTCAGATCGCGTCCGTAACGCCGAACCTTCTTCTGATTCTGACGTCCGCCTTTGGGCTGATGCGCGGAAAAAAAGAGGGACTGATGGTCGGATTTTTCAGCGGCCTGATGATTGATCTGTTCTACGGCAGCCTGTTTGGATTTTACGCACTGCTCTACATGTATATCGGTTATCTGAATGGCTTTTTCTGCAAAGTCTTCTATGACGATGATATTAAGGTACACATTGTACTGGTCGCTGCCAGCGATCTTGTCTACAGTCTGCTGATGTATGTGCTGCAGTTCCTGCTGCGCGTGCGCCTGCACTTTTTCGATTATCTGGCGCATATTATTCTGCCGGAAATGGTATACACGGTAGTGCTCTCCATTCTGCTTTACCGGCTTTTATTTATCATCAACCGTAAACTGACCGAAAATGAAATGGAAGGACAACAGTCGCCATGGCTAAGAAGATAAGAAAACTTTTCCGCAGACTCGGTGAAAACCGCACCCTATTGCTTGGTGTGGTTTTCCTTGCTATGTTTGCCGTCCTGATCGGAAGACTTTTTATCCTGCAGGTGGTGCATGGAGAAGAGTATGCGGATAATTTTGAACTGCAAATCACAAAAACCAGAACCCTTGATAGTACAAGAGGAAATATTTATGACCGGAACGGAAAACTGATCGCTGGAAATAAGGTTTCCTACTCCGTAACCATCGAGGATAACGGAACGTACAACACGACAAAAGAACGTATTCTCTCTCTGAACGCAGAACTCTATCGTCTCTGTAAGCTGATTCGTGCAAACGGAGACTCGATTGACACCAGCACCTTCCCGATTGAAGTGGATGAGAACGGTGCGTTTGTTTTTACAGGTGAAGAGGGAACAACCCGCGACCGTTTCCGTGCAGACATTTATGGACAGAAGAAAATCGACGATATGACGGCAGAACAGAAGAGTTCCAGTGCCGAAACGCTGATGACATTTCTTGCCGGACCGGACGGCTTTGGCCTGGATGCCTATTCTGACGATGAAAAATACGCATATTCTGCCAAAGATTTTGAAGAGTATGGTCTTCCATACCAGACAGACGAATCCGGAAATGCGGTCCTTTCTCTTTCCAATCAGGAGCGTCTGGAAATTCTGGTGATCCGCTATAAGATGAAACAGACGAATTATCAGAAGTATGTCCGCGTGACAGTTGCTTCCGGCGTCAGCAGCAATACAACTGCATCGATTGCAGAGAATGAAGATGTTCTGCAGGGTGTCAGCATTTCGGAAGACTCCGAGCGTGTATATTATGACGGAAAGTATTTTTCCTCTCTGATCGGTTATACGGGCCAGGCGTCCTCAGACGAGCTGACAGAACTGAATGAAGAGCTGAAGAGCCAGGGAAAAGAAGAAACGTATTCCACGGAATCCATCGTCGGAAAATCTGGTCTGGAACAGTATATGGAGACAATCCTTCAGGGAACCGACGGATCAGAAGAGATTATCGTTAATAACGTCGGAAAAGAGCTGGAAACGGTAGAAGGATCCCTGGTTGAGCCAAAACAGGGAAATAACGTCTATCTTTCGATTGATTATGACCTGCAGATTGCGGTATATAAAATTCTGGAACAGAGAATTGCCGGCATTCTGAAACAGTATCTGAGTGATGTAAAATCCGTTGATACCTCAACACTTGCCAATACGGATGCCGTTCCGATTCCAATTTACGATGTATACAATGCACTGATCGAAAACAGCACGATTGATATTTCCCATTTCTCGGCGGCGGATGCCACGGAGCGTGAGCAGCGGATCTATGCACTGTTCCAGCAGAAGCTCCAGCAGGTGCTTGCCGAGATTACGCAGGAACTGACCGTTGAAACAGCAACCGTTTACAACGACCTCAGCGATGAAATGCAGGAATATGAGACCTTCATCGTGGATAAGCTGCTTTCCAGTACGATGGGTATTCTTTCTTCAACAGCAATTGATGAGAAAGACGCCACCCATCAGGCATGGAATGACGGAACGATTTCTCTTCGTGATTATCTGACGTATGCGGCAAGCCAGAACTGGATTGATGTCTCAGCACTGACGCAGGATGATGCCTACCTGGATTCTCAGGAGGTTTATCAGAAGCTGACGGAGGTTATTCTGGACCGTCTGGCAAACAATACAACATTTGCAAAAAAGATGTATCACTATATGCTGCTGCAGGATATGCTCGATGGCTATGATATCTGCAATCTGATGTATGATCAGAACCTTCTGACGAAAGAGGATGACGATTATGCCGCTTATGTTGCAGGAAATATGACACCGTTCCAGCTTCTGTCCGATAAAATCGCCAAACTGGAAATCACCCCGGCACAGCTTGCACTCGATCCGTGTTCCGGTTCTGCTGTCATTACGGACCCGAATACCGGTGCTATTTTAGCCTGTGTTTCCTATCCTGGCTACGACAACAACCGCCTGGCAAACCAGATGGATACCGCATACTGGGCAAAATTGAATACCGATGAATCCAGCCCGCTGTACAACAAAGCAACCCAGCAGAAGACGGCTCCTGGTTCCACCTTTAAACCGCTGATGGCGGTTGCCGGATTAAGCGAAGGCATAATTACTCCGACCAGTACCATCAACTGCAACGGTCTGTTCGGGGAAGGACTTGTCAACGAATCTGACTATGTCCACTGCCATCAGTTGAGCGGCCACGGAGATCTGAACATTGTCGGTGCCATCCAGAACTCCTGCAACGTGTTCTTCTGTACGCTTGGATATCGTCTGGGACTCGATGAGAACGGCACCTTTAAACAGAAGCGCTCTCTGGAAATGATCCAGAAATATGCCGATATGTTTAAGCTGGATGAAAAGACTGGAATCGAAATTTCGGAAACCGATCCGAATGTAACCGATTCCCTCCCGATCCCTTCCTCGATTGGTCAGGGTACCAACAACTATACAACGACACAGCTTGCACGCTATGTCACAACGATTGCAAATTCCGGTACGGTTTATAATCTTTCCCTTCTGCAGAAAGCAACGGATTCGGATGGCAATGACATCGATATGGGCGCAGATTTCGGCCCGACGGTAAATTCAGAAATGGATGTTGATTCCAACATCTGGGATCTGGTACACGAAGGCATGCGAAAAGTAATCAGCGTATCCAATGCGACCATTTTCCCGGAATCCTGGCCGGTAGAGCTTTCCGGAAAAACCGGTACCGCGCAGGAAGACCGTACACGTGCAAACCATGGACTGTTTATCGGCTTCTCTCACTATGAGAGCAGAGACGATATTGCTCTTGCCGTCCGCATTCCGTTTGGATATTCTTCTATGAACGCAGAGTTGGTAGCTAAGGATATCTTAGATTATTACTATGGCCTCTCAGACGATATTCTGTCCGGTCAGGCAAACTCCAACGGTGTTGCAAGCGTGAGAGCAGACTAAGGAATTTTTCCGGCAGAAACGAAGCCTGGGAAGAAAGCTGCAAAAGAGAAAGGATGCGTTTTTAAACAAAGGTTTGGACGCATCCTGTGGCATGAAAATGCAGAACAGTTTTCAACAAGGAGGTTCCAGATGAGTGAAGTCATTGTAATTACATCAGGAAAAGGCGGCGTCGGAAAGACGACAACCGCAGCAAATATCGGAATCGGGCTGGCACAGCTTGGAAAGAAAGTTGTGATGGTAGATACCGACATCGGTCTTCGAAACCTGGATGTCGTGCTCGGCCTTGAAAACCGGATTGTCTACAATCTTGTGGATGTTGTGGAGGGCAACTGCCGGATGAAGCAGGCGCTAATCCGCGACAAACGGTACGAGCAGCTCTACCTTCTCCCGTCTGCCCAGACGAGGGACAAGACAAGCGTAACGCCCGAGCAGATGAAAAAACTCTGCGATGAATTAAAACAGAGCTTTGATTTTGTTCTTCTTGACTGTCCGGCAGGCATTGAGCAGGGATTTGCAAATGCAGTTGCCGGTGCCAATAAGGCAATTGTTGTGACTACGCCGGAGGTTTCGGCCATCCGGGACGCGGACCGCATCATCGGCCTTCTGGAGGCGCAGGATCTGAGGGATATCTCTCTTGTCATCAATCGTATCCGGCCGGATATGGTAAAACGCGGTGAAATGATGTCGGTGGATGATGTACAGGAAATTCTTGCTGTTCCGCTGCTCGGCATTCTGCCCGATGATGAGCAGGTGGTAATCGCCACCAACCAGGGCGAAGCGATCGCTGGAAGCGGTTCCAAGGCAGGAGAAGCCTTTACGAATATCAGCCACAGGATCCTCGGGGAGAGTGTTCCCTACTTGGATCTTGACAGCAAAAAGGGATTTTTCCGCCGCGTATTCGGGCGATAGGAGGGAACTGGTATGGGTTTATTTTCAGGCAGAAAGCCGCACTCCGGCCTCGTTGCAAAAGAACGTCTGTCCAATCTTTTAATGGCAGAACGTCTGAACTGTTCTCCGGCATCGCTTCAGATGCTGAAAAATGATCTTTCTGCTGCTGCAGGAAAATACCTTACCGTTGAGGCGGATGAAATTTCCGTCACCATTACACAAACAACCCCTGTCATACTGACAGCGAAAATACCATTAAAAAGAAACGAGGAGTATCATGTTAAGACGATATAAGCTGAAAAATTATAATTTCCGGCTGGTCATTCTTCTGATTGCCATCAGCATTATTGGTGTGCTTCTGATCGGAAGTGCAGACAGTGCAGACCAGAAAAAACAGGCCATCGGAGTCGTATTGGGCGTAGTCATCATGATTATTGTCTCTTTGCTTGACTATAGCTGGCTTCTGAATTTTTACTGGGTTCTTTACATCGGAAATCTGATGATGCTTGGCGTTCTTTATCTCGGCGGTTCTACCGCAAAAAACACGTTTGGTGCGACCCGTTGGATTCAGATCGGAAGCTTTCAGTTTCAGCCGACCGAGCTGTCAAAAATCTTTCTGATCATGTTTTTTGCGATGTTTCTGATGAAGCATGAAGAAGATCTGAATACGGCGAAAACCATTTTTACCGCGATCGGGCTTCTGATTCCGCCGCTCGTTATGATTTACCGTCAGCCGGATTTGAAAAATACGATTACGGTCATGGTTCTGTTCTGCTTTATGATGTATGTGGCGGGCTTAAGCTACAAAGTTATCGCCGTTGTTCTGGTTTCCGGTTCAGCACTGGTACTTGCGTTTCTGCTTGTCATTACGCAGGTGAATTTCCAGCTTCCGGCGGCTCTTGACAAGACGATTGGTTATCAGCTTGGGCGAATTCAGGACTGGTTAAGCGATGATGCCGACAACGCCGACGGCCGTCTCCAGCAGCAGAATTCCATTACAGCCATCGGTTCCGGAAAGCTGACCGGAAAAGGACTCAACAACAATAAAGTTTCTTCCGCAAATAAGGGAAATTTCGTTTCCCAGAACCATAATGACTTTATTTTTGCAGTGGCAGGAGAGGAACTTGGTTTCTTTGGATGCTGCGGAATCATCCTGCTCCTGTTCCTGATTCTCGTCGAATGCATCCGGACTTCCCGGAAAGCAAAAGATCTGTCAGGAACGTTGATCTGCTGCGGTATGGCAGGACTCATTGCCTTTCAGAGCTTTCTGAATATCAGTGTTGCAACCGGAATCCTGCCGAACACCGGTACACCGCTTCCGTTCGTCAGCTATGGACTGACCTCCCTTGTAACACTTTACATCGGAATGGGGCTTGTCCTGAATGTCGGACTGCAGAACCGGGATTTTGTAACCAGAAACTATGAATTACTAAGGAGGAAAACCATCAATGAACATCGGATTGATCGCGCATGATGCAAAAAAAACGCTGCTTCAGAACTTGTGTATCGCCTACCGCTCGGTACTTGCCAAGCATACTCTTTACGCAACCGGAACTTCCGGCCGTCTGGTAGAAGAGGCAACCGGACTTAACGTCCGCAAATATCTGGCTGGACACGTTGGAGGCGTTCAGCAGATGGGTTCTCAGATTGAACAGAATGATCTGGATCTTGTGATTTTCCTGCGGGATCCGGAACAGCCGAAACAGCATGAGCCGGATGTCCATCGGATTATCCGTCTCTGCGACGTACACAGCATTCCGCTTGCCACCAATCTTGCAACGGCAGAAATGCTGATCAAATCATTAGACAGAGGAGAAATGGACTGGCGTGAAATCTACCGGAGAAACGACTAATACTACAGAAAAAGAACAGAAACTGCCTGTAACGGAGAAAAACGGGACTGCTCCGGAAAAAACCGAACATATTTTAAACCGCCTGATCATCGGCGCGGGTGTCTGTGTTGCTGTTATTGCGGTTCTGATCGGTGTGAAACTGTACCGTCAGGACCGCCAGATGGACATTACAGAGCCGTTTGCGCGAAGTATGGTGCTCGCCTCCGATCCGCTTTCGGCAGAAAAACGGTTTCAGGCTGAAACGCTCTCTGCCGATCTCTGTGTCGGTGAGACGAGCGTACCGCTGAATGATATCTCGTTTTCTTCACAGGTAAAGGCCGGACTGTTTGATCTGGATCACAAAAAAGTATTGTTCGCGCAGAATATGTATGATCAGGTCTACCCAGCCAGCATCACGAAGATCATGACGGCTCTCCTTGCCATGGAATACAACCAGCCGGATACGCAGGTAACGATCACAGAAGAGGATCTTGCGCTGGAAGATGGATCCCAGATGAGTGGACTGGCCGTGGGCGATACGGTAACGATGGATCAGCTTTTCCATGCATTGTTGATTTATTCTGCCAACGATGCTGCTATGGCGATTGCCCGCCAGGTAGGCGGAAGTGTAGAGAATTTCGTTCAGATGATGAACGATAAGGCAGCTTCCCTTGCCATGACCGGTACGCATTTTGCAAACCCGCACGGTCTTCACAATGAGAATCATTACACTACTGCATATGATGTTTATCTGATGCTGTATGCTGCCTATCAGCATACGGAATTCCAGAATACGATGTCAATGTCTTCCTACACGCTGAACATGACGCATGCGGACGGTACGGCGGGAACGATCTATTTAAGCTCCACGGACAAATATCTGACCGGAGAGAAAAACGCACCGGAAAATGTGACGGTGCTCGGCGGAAAAACCGGAACGACCGATGAGGCCGGTTCCTGCCTGGCACTGGTATCCCAGAATGCATACGGAGAACCGTTTATCTCTGTCATTCTTCATGCATCAACAAAAGTGGAACTGTACGAGGACATGAACACTCTTCTTTCCAATATCAACTCCTGACGTAATCTTTTTGCAATCCCCCGGACGGCGTTTTTTCTGCCTATCCGGGAGATTGTCGTATCCGTTCAGAAAAACAGAGCTCCTTTCCCTGCGAATTAGAAGATTTTTCAGAATTTTTTCATTTTACCATTGAAAACGTTGGTGAATTGTACTATAATTAAACCATGAACTTAAAGGTTTTTGGTGAAAATATCTTATTCTAATCTAAGGAGGAAACTGCTATGGTTCAATTAATTGTAGGCAAGAAGGGAAAAGGCAAAACAAAACAGCTGTTAGACAAAGTAAATGCAGAGGTAAAAACCGCAAACGGAAATATCGTGTATATTGACAAGAGCACAAAGCACATGTTTGAATTAAACAACAAAGTACGTCTGATTTCCGCAACCGACTATCCTCTGAAAAACAGTGATGAATTTATCGGATTTATCTGCGGTATCGTTTCTCAGGACCACGATCTCGCAAGCGTTTATCTCGACAGCTTCCTGAAAGTAGCAAAACTGGAAGGAGAGGACATCACAGATTGTGTTGAACAGCTGGAAGGCATTGGCAAGCAGTATAACATTACCTTCGTATTAAGTGTCTCCATGGATAAAGAAGAGCTTCCGGAAGGCATGCAGGATAAGATTATCGTTGCACTGTAACCAAAACTGTATTATAATAATTGCATAGCGACAAAACCAAAGGACGGCGCTTACGGCACCGTCCTTTTAGCGCATGGATTAAACAATAAAAGGAGCATACATTTTGTCTAAGCAGAAAAAGAACAGCCGCCGGCATTCGAGAATCCGTTTCCCTTTTCCAGCGTTGAATATTGGAAATATCATCTTTGGAGCCCTTTTTTTCTATATGGCAGTTTCACTTTTCTTTTACCTGACCGCCGATCATATCAAATCTTTTCAGGTTGTGCAGGGAACTTTATCCCGGAATGATACCTATACCGCATTCGCCATGCGGACAGAGAGTGTGCAGCTTTCCTCCGGCAGCGGATATGTTCAGTTCTATACCCCAAATGCATCGAAAATCAGCCGCGGAAGCGCTGTTTATGGGATTTCCGCAACAGAAAATGCCGATACCTCTGGTATTTCGGCAGATGCGGCAACGAGAACGTCGCTTCGTTCCTCGCTCGCACGTTTTTCTTCTGATTATGATTCCAGTTCCTTTTCCGGCATTTATCAGCTGAAAACAGAACTTTCCGCAAAGCTGCTTGCCGCTGCCGCTGAAAACGGAGATTCCTCATCACAGACGATATTTTATGCAGATCAGGACGGTGTTGTCGTCTACGGCAGTGATGGATATGAAAGCTATACGGAGGACAGCCTTACGCCGGAGCTTTTCTCTACGAAAGCCTCTGTGGTTTCCTTTGATTCCGGCGCGCAGACGGAGCCTGGAAATGCAGTATACCGTCTGGTGACAGATGAGCAGTGGGAAATTGCCGTTCCGGTGACGAATAAGCAGGTCGTTACACTTTCCAATTTCAGTACGATAAAAGTTAAATTTCTGAAAGACGGAAAAACACAGACGGGAACACTGAATCTAAAGTCCATTAACGATCAGAACTATGCTGTCATTTCGTTTACAAGCGGGATGATCCGTTATGCGGAAGACCGTTTTCTTTCAATAGAGCTGGTCACAAACACTGGAAGCGGACTGAAAATTCCAAATACTGCCATCACGGAAAAAGATTTCTATAAAATCCCGGCGCAGATGCTCGTACAGGGCGGAGACAGCAATTCTTCCGGTTTCCTGCGGGAAAAGACCGATAAAAAAGGAAATGTCATGCTGGATGATAACGGACAGCCGGTGACAGAATTTGTAAACGCCACGATCTATGAGCAGGTCAATGATGAAAATGATAATCCGGTCGAATATTACGTCGACATGGCCGCTTTTAATGATGGAGATATACTTCGTGCACAGGATTCCGCCACAACGTATCAGATTGGAGAAACGGTTCCGCTGCAGGGTGTTTACTGCATCAACAAAGGATATGCTGTATTCCGCAAAATTCAGATCATCGATCAGAATGCGGAGTATTCTATCATAAAAAAACAAACGCAATACGGCATTTCGCAGTATGATTATATTGTGGAAAATGCATCCACCGTCAGTGAAGAAGATATTGTGCATTAAATACTGGAGGTTAGAAAGATATGCTGAAAGAGAACTATGAAGAAGTCCAGAAGAAAATTACAGAAGCCTGCAAAAGAGCCGGACGGAACCGGGAGGAAGTTACCCTGATTGCGGTCAGCAAGACAAAACCGGTCGAAATGCTTTCCGAAATCTATGATCTTGGCGAACGCAATTTCGGTGAAAACAAAGTGCAGGAGCTGACAGAAAAAGAGGAAGTGCTGCCAAAGGATATCCACTGGCACATGATCGGTCATCTGCAGCGGAATAAAGTAAAATACATTGCAGGAAAAGTTGCCCTGATTCATTCTGTCGATTCTCTTCGTCTGGCAAAAACGATCAGTGAGGAAGCGGTAAAGCACAACTGCGAAATCCCGATCCTGATCGAGGTAAACGTTGCCGGCGAGGAAAGCAAGTTTGGTGTCTCCGTAGAGGAAACCCTTCCATTGATTGAAGAAATCGCAAAACTTCCGGCAATTCATGTGGAGGGACTTATGACCATTGCACCGTATGTGGAAGATCCAGAAGAAAATCGTCCGGTTTTTCGCAAATTAAAGGAATTAAGTGTTGACATTGCCGCCAAAAACATTAATAATGTACGTATGGCCATTTTGAGCATGGGCATGACCGGCGATTACGAAGTAGCAGTAGAAGAAGGCGCCACTTTAGTACGGGTTGGAACCGGAGTCTTTGGCGAACGGGATTACAGTAAAAGATAACGGGAAGCCTTTCCAAGAAGAGTGACCCCGCGCATTCTGCACGGCTGTCTGGCCAAATGCCACAGGACTAAAAATAGGAGAGTATAAGAATGAGTGTTTTAGACAAATTTCTGGATGCCATCCGGCTGAACGACGATTACGAGGAAGAGGATGCTGATTCGGATAGCTTCTTCGATGAAGAAGACGATGATATAGAAGAAAAACCAAAGAAACGTTTCTTCCGTAAACTGGAGAACGAGGATGAGGACGAAGAGGAAGAGCTGCAGGCGAAACCGGTTCACACTGCACCGCGTAAACAGCCGGCGCCAAAGACCACCGCTTCAAGCCAGGCTGCTGCTGCACGAGCTCCAAAGCCAGCTGCCCCGGTTTCCTCGAAAGTTACTCCAATGAGAAAGAAAGCAGGTGCATTAAATATGGAAGTATGCGTCATCAAACCGGCTTCCATGGAGGATACCCGTGAAATCGCGGATACGCTTCTGGCCGGATGTACCGTTGTCCTTAACTTAGAAGGCATTGATGTGGATATTGCCCAGAGAATCATTGATTTCTGCTGTGGTGCATGCTACTGCATGAGCGGAAGTCTGCAGAAAGTTTCCAGCTATATTTTCATCCTGACACCGTCCAGTGTAGAAATTTCCGGCGACATCCAGGATATCTTAAGCGGAGCTTTTGATCTTCCAAATATCCGTACCGATTATTAAAGAAATTTATCTTTGCAGTAAATTAAAATGGATCCACTGGATCAATTATTGATTTACTTAGTAACAAAGGAAAAGCATCAGATGCAGGATTCTGATGCTTTTTTCATGAAAGAACATACAGGAGGCATAATTTATGAAAACACTTACCGTTAAAAGAGAAGGCACATCTACTGAATTTTCTTATGAAATTGTCTGGGACGGCAGCTACGAACGCCTCGCCGGCTGTGTGGAGAACTTAAAACTCCCTGCAAAAAAGGCCTGCATTGTCACAGACAGCACGGTTTCAGAACTGTATCTGGAAGAGGTAAAAAATGTACTGTCCCCGCTGTTTGAGACCGTAACCGCATTTGTTTTCCCGGCTGGTGAAGCAAGCAAAAATCTGGATACCGTCAAAGATCTGTACACGCATCTGATTGAAAACCACTTTGAGAGAAAAGACATTTTATTCGCACTCGGCGGCGGTGTCGTTGGGGATCTGACCGGCTATGCGGCGGCAACGTATCTGCGCGGCATTGATTTCATCCAGCTTCCGACGACACTGCTTGCACAGGTAGATTCCAGCGTTGGAGGAAAAACGGGCGTCGATTTCGACCAGTACAAAAATATGGTCGGTGCATTCCATCATCCACGTCTTGTCTATATGAATATGGCAACCTTAAAATCCCTGAACGGCGATCAGTTTGCCTGCGGTATGGGAGAAGTCCTGAAAACAGGTCTGATCCGCGATGAAAAATTCTACGTCTGGACCATCAATCACATGTCTGAGATCGAAGAGCGGATTGAGCCGGTATTAACGAAAATGATTCAGAAATGCTGCGATATCAAACGCCAGGTTGTAGAAAATGACCCAACAGAACAGGGAGAGCGTGCCGTTTTAAATCTTGGCCATACGATCGGTCATGCCATTGAAAAGCTCAAGAACTTCGAACTGCTCCATGGCCAGTGCGTTGCACTTGGAACCGTTGCTGCTGCCTATATTTCCTACAAGAGAAGTTATCTCTCCAATGAAGAGTTTTACGAGATTCGTGATATGAACGTCGGTTTCTATCTGCCAATCACCGTGGACGGCCTGAAATCGGAAGATATTCTGGCTGCAACAAAATCGGACAAGAAAATGGAACAGGGTACGATCAAATTCATCCTTCTGGAGTCTGTCGGCCATGCTGTGGTGGACCGCACGGTTACAGATGAAGAAATGCTGGAAGCTATCAATTCTATTAATGGAGATCTGATCGATGAAGAGTAAAAAACTTTCTCCGCTGGCCGTTTATCTGGTTTGCGCGGCAGCGATTGTCCTTCTGCTTGCAGCAGATCAGTATACAAAATCACTGGCAGTGCAGTATCTGAAGGACCAGCCGTCGATCGAGCTCATTCCAGGGGTTTTGGAGCTGTTTTATCTGGAAAACCGCGGTATGGCATTCGGACTTCTGCAGGATCAGTACTGGCTGTTTGCTATGATGACGGTATTGTTTCTGATCGTCATGGTGATCGTCTTTTACAAGCTTCCAAAGACACGCCGCTTTTTACCGCTTTTTGCCGTGCTGACTGTTCTGACGGCTGGTGCGGTCGGAAATTTTTACGATCGTTTTCTGAATCACTATGTCGTTGATTTCATCTACGTTTCGCTGATCAACTTTCCGGTTTTTAACGTAGCTGATATTTATGTCACCGTATCGGTCGCTGTCTTTTTACTGCTGTATCTGTTGTACTACAAGGACGAAGACTTCGCATTTCTGCATAAAAACGCCAAAAAGGAGGAGTCCGATGGCTGAAGAAGAACGGATTTTGGAAGTTACACCGGATTTTGACGGAAAACGGATTGATCAGTGCCTGGCCGCATCTTTTTCGGACTGTTCCCGTTCTTTTCTGCAGAAGCTTTTAAAAGACGGAAAGGTTTCGATCAACGGAAAAACGCAGAAAGCAAGCAGTAAGGTTGCCGCCGGTGATGCCGTTCTGGTGCTTCTGCCGGAACCGGAAGAACTGAACGTGGAGCCAGAAAACATTCCGCTTGATATTCTGTACGAGGATGATGATCTTCTGGTCGTCAATAAGCCCAAGGGGATGGTCGTACATCCGGCGGCAGGCCACAGCAGCGGAACACTGGTCAATGCGGTTCTGTATCACTGCCGCGGAAATCTCTCCGGCATCAACGGCGTTCTGCGCCCCGGAATCGTCCACAGAATCGATATGGACACAACGGGTGCCCTGGTTATCTGTAAGAGCGATTTCGCCCACCAGAGCCTCGCAGAACAGCTCTCTGTACATTCCATTACCCGAAAGTACCGGGCAATTGTCCATGGGAATCTGAAAGAGGACGAGGGAACCGTGCGCGGTGCAATCGGCCGCCATCCGACAGACCGGAAAAAGATGGCGATTAACGAACGGAACGGAAAACCGGCGGTCACACATTACCGTGTGCTGGAACGCTTTGGAAATTATACGTATATTGAATGCCAGCTGGAAACCGGCCGGACGCATCAGATCCGTGTCCATATGGCAAGTATCGGGCATCCGCTGCTTGGCGATGCGGTTTATGGCCCGAAGAAATGCCCGGTGAAAAACCTGCAGGGACAGACGCTGCATGCGATGGTACTTGGATTTATCCATCCACGGACCGGTGCCTATATGGAGTTTGAGGCGCCGATTCCGGAATATTTTTCCAATCTGTTGCTGCAGTTTCGAAAAAATGTCTGAAACCGCTTAAAAAGAATGATATTTTAAAAAGTATATAGTTAATTTGTATAAGTTTTATCAAAATGTTCTGTACTTTCTGTGAATTCTGTAGTATACTGGATGTAACGAAAAAACGCGAGTTACTACATCTGTGAAAGCAGATTATTGTGACGGAATGGAAAGGAGCGGATTATATGAAAACTATCATAACGATTGGACGTCAGTACGGAAGCGCCGGACATTCCATTGGTAAGATTTTAGCGGATGACCTGGGAATTAAGTACTATGACAAAGAGCTGCTGGAGAGAGCAGCAAAGGACAGCGGATTATGCCAGGAATTGTTCGAAAACCACGATGAAAAACCAACCAACAGCTTTTTATACTCTCTGGTTATGGACAGTTACTCCTTCGGCTATGGATCTACCATGATGGATATGCCGCTGAACCAGAAGGTATTTCTGGCACAGTTTGATGCCATCAAGAAGATTTCGCAGGACGGTCCGTGTGTCATCGTAGGCCGCTGTGCAGATTATGCACTGGAGGAAAATCCGAACGTGCTGAGCATCTTTATTAAAGCAGATATGCAGGATCGCATCCGCCGTATCGCAAAGCTGTATGATCTTTCCGATGCAAAAGCAAAAGACAAGATCACAAAGATCGACAAACAGCGTGCAAGCTACTACAATTACTACACCAGCAAACGCTGGGGCGAGGTAGACAGCTACGACCTGTGCCTGAACAGCAGTGTATTCGGTATCGATGGAACCGTAGATATGATCAAACAGGCAATTGAAGTTAAAGAAGCGGGAATCCGCAAGATTTTCAGCACCTGATCAAAACAGAACATAGGAGAAACGACCCTCCTCTTAAAAATAAGAGGAGGGTCATTTTATGAAAGGATTTTAAAGATGAGAATTGTTATACAACGTGTAAAAAGAGCAAGTGTTTCGGTGGAAGAGAAGGTTGTCGGATCGATTCAGAAAGGTTTTCTGGTTCTGATCGGTGTCGGCCAGGGGGACGATGAAGCAACAGCAGACAAGTATATGAAAAAACTGCTGGGACTGCGTATTTTTGAAGATGAAAATGGAAAGACGAACAAGTCCCTGGCAGATGTGGATGGACAGCTTCTGATGGTTTCACAGTTTACCCTGTATGCCAACTGTAAAAAAGGAAACCGTCCAAGCTTCACGGAAGCAGGCGAGCCGCACAGAGCAGAAGAACTGTATGAATATATGGTCGCAAAAGCACGGGAACAGGTTCCTGTTGTCGAAACGGGAGTGTTCGGGGCTGAGATGGAAGTATCACTGGTGAATGATGGGCCGTTTACGGTGATCTTAGAGGATCTGTGAAACCTGTTTTTGTCTAGATATAGTGTACCATCATCGTACTGAATTGTTTGTATTTATATAGTTTACATAAAATGATTATGTGAACTTGTGAAGAGGAGAAAATCTTTTATGCCGCAATTTGACTATCAGCAGCTGTGTCACTTTGTCCTTCCGGAACAGGGGGGACTGTCGGTGGAAACAATTCTAAAACGTTTTCTGCATCTGACACCACGTGAAATCCGCCATGCCAAATATATTTCGGATGGAATTCAGAAAAACGGTGTTTCCTGCCGCACAAATGCAGTCGTCCAGACTGGAGATACGATCACTTTTCGATATGAGCAGAAGTGTCCCCACCTTTCCGAAGATCAGGTTCTGCCGGTATCAGGTGATTCTGCCGGCGTACGGATTCTCTATGAGGACAGTGATCTCTGTGTCGCAGACAAGCCATCCGGTATGGTCTGCCACGCTTCCCACGGCCATTATTCCGATTCCCTGACACATGCTGCCGCATCCCTGTTAAAAATACCGACAGCGCCTTCTGAACTCCGCTGCATCGGCCGTCTTGACAAAGATACATCGGGTCTGGTACTATTTGCAAAGAATCAGCTGGCTGCTGCCAGACTGTCCCGGCAGCGGGAGAGCGGCGTGCTGAAAAAAGAATACCTGGCTCTGGTACACCATCCCTTTTCCGAAGAAACGCAAAAAGAAACCATTCGTCTTTCCATGGAGCAAATTCCAGGAGATGACCCTGATTCTTTCGATCCGTCTGGGAAACGTATCACTAAAATGCGTATCTGTAAAGAAGGGAACGGCCTGTGGGCTACTACACACTACGAGGCTGTCCTTCAGGATCCTTTCTGGGCCGTCGTGTGCTGCCGTCTGGAAACCGGCCGCACGCATCAGATCCGCCTTCACATGGCATCTATTGGACATCCACTTTTCGGAGATCCGCTCTACGGAGTCCGCGACGGCGGTACCCGTGCCGCGCTCCATGCCTGGAAACTGCACTTTCTGCAGCCGATGACAGGAGAACCAATTGATCTGGAAAATATTCGAACGCACATGTTCGATTAAATATATTTGAAGTATAAGGAGAACATTTTATGGAAGAACAGAAAGAACACAAACGCCGCGTCCGCTACAAAGGCACACATCCGCGGAATTACAATGAGAAATACAAAGAACTGAATCCGGAGAAATATCAGGGGACCATGGAGCATGTGATCCAAAAGGGAAGCACACCGGCCGGCATGCATATCCCGATTCTCGTAGATGAAATCCTCGATTTTCTCAAGATCGAGCCGGGACAGAACGGACTTGATGCAACACTCGGATACGGCGGCCACAGTTCCCGTATGCTTGCATGCCTGCAGGGAAAAGGGCATCTCTGTGCGCTGGATGTCGATCCGATCGAGATGGCAAAAACAAAAGAACGACTGGCCGCGCAGGGGTACGGCCCTGAGATTTTAACGATTCTTCATCAGAATTTTGCCAATATTGATCAGGTTGCTGCCGAATACGGCCCCTTTGACTTCATTCTGGCGGATCTTGGTGTTTCCTCCATGCAGATTGATAATCCGGAGCGCGGCTTTTCCTACAAATATGATGGACCGCTGGATCTTCGCCTGAATCCGGAGGCAGGAATTTCCGCGGCCGAGCGTCTGCGCACGGTTGCACGCGATGAACTGGAAGGCATGCTCATTGAAAACGCCGATGAACCGTATGCAAAAGAAATTTCCCAGGCTGTTACGCGGGCACTTCGGAAAGGAAAGAAAATTGACACTACGTTTGCACTGCGTGATCTGATCGCTGAAGCACTGGATTTTCTTCCGAAAGACGAGAAAAAAGAAGCCATCAAAAAATCCTGCGCCCGCACCTTCCAGGCACTGCGGATCGATGTAAACAACGAATATGAGGTTCTGGAAGCATTCATGGAAAAACTTCCGGATGCTCTTGCTCCGGGCGGCAGAGCGGCAATTCTGACGTTCCATTCCGGCGAAGACCGGCTTGTGAAAAAGTCCATGAAGGGACTGTATCAGATCGGTATTTATTCCGAATATTCAAAAGAAGTCATTCGTCCTTCCAAAGAAGAATGCATCCGCAACAGCCGTGCAAGTTCAACGAAAATGCGCTGGGCAATTAAGGCGGAGTAACTTAAAAAAAGCAGGAGAGAAGTCGTCTCCATAAAAAAGAGGAATCAACGAATGGGATATAATCCCTGTTGATTCCTCTTTGGGTTTCTGATATATTTTTATTCCTCATGCTCCGGCATGGACTCCCGCAGCCGTACCGCTGTGGCAGCCTGACGGCGCCTTGCATCGTCCATGGCAGCATAATGTTTCTTCGTCGTATTGACATCCTTATGGCCGAGGACATCCGCAACAAGATAAATATCGCCTGTTTCCTGATACAGCGTCGTACCGTACGTACTACGCAGTTTATGCGGCGTAATTTTCTTCGTTGTCGTCACCTGGGACGCATATTTCTTCACCAGATTTTCCACCGTCTTGACGTTGATCCGTTTTCTCTGCGCTGAATAGAAGAGTGCGTGTTCGTGTCCTGCCACAGGCGTAATACCTGCGCGGACTTCGATATACTTTTTCAGTGCCTCGGCAACTTCATCTCCAAAGTAGACAAACATTTCATTTCCACCTTTTCGAAGCACTTTGATGCCATTGTTTTTAAAATCGACATCCTCAATATCTAACCCGACACATTCCGACACACGGATTCCCGTGCCAAGCAGAAGAGTAATGATTGCAAAATCACGTTCCTTTGTTTTTTCATAGTAGGCCCGCTGATGATTGCTCAGCCCGTCGCCGCAGGATTCAATAAAATCGAGAAGCTCCGCAACCTCATTTGGCTCCAGACGGATAATTTCTTTTTCATGGAGCTTCGGCATATCGATAAGCAGCGTAGGATTTGTCTCAATCAGTTCCTTTTTGAAATAATAGGAATAGAACGTCCGAAGTGCCGACAATTTTCGTTTCAGGCCTTTTTCCCCGTTGGTGGTATAAGATTCCTGGGAACCGATATAAGCCTTTAAATATTCTGTGTATTCCTCAAGATCAAGTGCAGTGACCTGGTCAAGCACATCAACGGACATCTGATCCATGGGAATTTTGGCAAGTTCCGGATTTTCTTTCTGCAGATACTGAAAAAAGATCCGAAGGTCATATGCATATTTGATCCGTGTGCTGGTCGATGTCGTTGTGCTGATGCCGCGGAAAAATTCGGAAGTAAAAGAGGGAAGCGTCTTCAGAACCTCGCGGAGCTTCAGTGTATTTTCCATATCGGTTTGTTCGTGATACGTAATTTTTGATTTCATAACTGCAAATGAGCCTTTCTAAACAGAAAACCGGGAAAATGAAAGAAGTATTTCTTCTATATAACTATTCGGGAAACGCAGGTTTTTCGAATAGTTGAAGAGTTACTTTCAGAAATCACCGGTTTTTCTTCTGAAACCGCCGAATTTTACAGGCCGATTTCTTGTTCGTTTTTTCACAACATTTTTTATTTTCTTCTTTTATTTTTCAGGATAAAAATCTTAATACTCCGATTACCTTTCCTACGATCTGCAGATCATTCACAAGGATCGGATCCATCTCATCGTTTTCCGGCTGCAGGCGGAAATAACCGTCTTCCTTGTAGAATGTTTTTACTGTAGCGGAATCATTGACCAGAGCGACAATTTTTTCTCCATTTTCCGCAGTTGCCTGTTGTTCCACAAGAACAAGGTCACCGTCTAAAATACCTGCATTTACCATGCTTTCGCCCTGTACCTTTAAAAGGAACGTTTCTGCGTTTGGCAGACGGTCTACCGGCATCGGAAAATATCCTTCAATATTCTCTACCGCAAGAATCGGTTCTCCGGCAGCTACTTTGCCGATCAGCGGAATCTGTGCAACCTCACTCTGGGATGCGGTGTCTTCCGATGCAATTCCCTGGATTGCACCAAGGCGGCCGGTATGGAATCCTTCATCGCAGATTTCAATGGCTCTCGGTTTTGTTGCATCTCGTTTGATATAGCCTTTCCGCTCCAGTGTTTCCAGATGTGCATGTACCGAGGATGTAGAACGAAGGGAAACCGCTTCGCAGATCTCACGCACAGACGGCGGGAATCCTCTCTGCAAAATTTCCTGTTTTAAATATTCGAGAATCTGTCTCTGTTTCTCTGTCAGTTTATTTTTGTCTCCAGCCATCGTATGTTCCTCCTGTCGTTTCGTTTTTTATATGAATTAGGGTAGTCCCCTCTTTCTATACGATATTTGCTTAAAATATACCAAATAAATTTTACCATAAATCCAACCGGAACGCAAACAAAAGTTTCGAAAATTTGTTCGTATTTCGTATTGACAAACATACGTTCTTTTATTATAATGAACATATATTCGAAAGAACAAATGTTCACGTAGCACAACTACTCTTCTATCACAAATCAAGGGGGAATTTTACATGAGTACCAATGCAAAGAAAAGAAAATCACTGAGAGAAAGACGAAAAATCCAGAGAAGAAAACTGCAGATCCGCGCAGCCGCCGCTCTCCTGTCTCTGGTTGCCGTCACATTTCTTTTAATCTTCCACTTCACGCCGCAGAATACGCAGGCAGACAGTGAGCCGAAAGCTCCAACCTACAAATACTACACCAGTATCCGCGTTTCTTCCGGCGATACACTGTGGGATATCGCCAAAGAATACCGTACAGAAGAATACTCCGATATTTCCAGTTACATTGCTGAGGTCCGTGAGATCAATCACCTGAGTTCCAACCAGATCACGGACGGTATGTATCTCTGCATTCCGTATTACTCCGAGGAGTATAAATCATGAAATTCAAGAAATACTTTACATAATTCGGTTATGTAAACAAAGTAAAAAAAACAGCTTCCAAAATGCACGGAACCTTCTAAAACAGCATGTTCGGGAAGCATGGTTTACCAAATAAAGAATGAATGTGAAAAGCAGAAACGTCCCGCAAATGAAATTTCTCATCTGCGGGACGTTTCTGCTATCTTATGCTTTTTTTAATCCTCTTCAATATGCTCCTGTCCCTGTGCGATGATTGTCCGTACATGACCATCTGCAAGAGAGTAGAACACCGATTTTCCTTCTCGTCTGCTCTTTACCAGCTTATTCTGCTTCAGAATGCGAAGCTGGTGGGAAATTGCGGACTGTGTCATGTGCAGTGCTTCTGCCAGGTCGCAGACGCATACCTCTGCCTCAAACAGGACAAACAGGATCTGGATCCGCGTGGAATCACCAAATACCTTGAAAAGCTCTGCCAGATCGTAAAGCTCTGTTTCATCCGGCATGGTCTCATTGACAATCTTTACCAGATTTTCATGAACCTCACAGGAGTCACAGCACAGATCAGCTTCATCCGGATTGATTTTTGCCATTTTGTGTCCTCGTCTTTCTATAGATTTTTCACAAACAGAGCACGAATTGCATTCAGAACCGCCAGAATCATAACTCCGACATCTGCGAAAATTGCCATCCACATGTTAGCGATACCGATGGCTCCCAGAAGCAGGAACAATACTTTGATACCAATTGCAAAATAAATATTCTCATAAACAATGTGAATACATTTTCTGGAAATGTGAATTGCTTTGGAAATCTTGAGCGGATCGTCGTCCATCAGAACGATATCAGCTGCTTCAATTGCTGCGTCGGAACCAAGTGCTCCCATCGCAATACCGATATCGGCACGGGACAGTACCGGTGCATCGTTGATGCCGTCACCTACGAAGGCAAGTTTTTCTTTTTCTGTCTTTGCAGCAAGCAGCTCTTCCACTTTACTTACTTTGTCACCAGGAAGCAGTTCGCTGTAAACTTCATCAATTCCAAGATCTGCAGCTACCTGATCGGCTATCCGCCTGGAGTCTCCGGTCAGCATAATCGTCTTTTTAATACCGGATTTCCGCAGCGCCTGAATCGCCTCTTTCGCATGCGGTTTGATCATATCACAGATCAGGATATGTCCGGCATACTTGCCGTCTACAGCAACATGGACGATGGTGCCGACGCTGTGGCAGTCGATATAATCAACGCCAAGGCGTTCCATCAGTTTTGCATTTCCGGCAGCGACATTTTTACCGTCTACCTTTGCTGTTACACCGTTTCCGCTGATCTCTTCGATGTCCGTGACACGGCTTCGGTCGATCAGTTTTCCATATGCTCTCTGCAGACTCTTGCTGATCGGATGGCTCGAAGCACACTCAGCAAGTGCTGCGTATTCCAGAACATCTTCCTGACTGATCGTATTGTGGTGAATACCGGCTACTTCAAAGACACCCTGTGTCATGGTACCGGTTTTATCGAATACAACGTATTTGGTCTGGGAAAGTGTTTCCAGATAGTTGGAACCTTTCACCAGGACACCTTCATGGCTTGCGCCGCCGATACCGGCGAAGAAGCTGAGCGGAATACTGATGACCAGTGCACAAGGGCAGCTGATAACCAGGAAGGTCAGCGCACGGTAAATCCATACGCTCCACTCAGGAGCGGCACTTAAAAACAGCATCCGTACCAGCGGCGGCAGGATTGCCAGCGCCAGCGCACCGTAGCAGACTGCCGGTGTATAGTATTTCGCAAATTTGGAAATAAAGTTCTCGGATCTTGATTTCTTGGAGCTGGAGTTTTCCACAAGGTCCAGAATTTTGGATACGGTGGACTCTCCAAACTCTTTCGTTGTTTTTACTTTAATCAGACCGGACATATTGATACATCCGCTGATGACTTCGTCTCCCTCCCGGGCGTCACGCGGAACACTCTCTCCGGTCAGGGCACTGGTATTCAGTGTGGTGTTTCCTTCTTCGATCACACCATCGATCGGAATCTTTTCACCAGGCTGTACAACGATGATTGTGCCAACCTCAACTTCATCCGGATCAACCTGCTCGAGTTTTCCGTCTACCTCGATATTTGCATAATCCGGGCGGATATCCATCAGTTCGCTGATGTTCCGGCGGCTCTTTCCGACAGCATAGCTCTGGAACAGTTCGCCGATCTGGTAAAACAGCATAACGGCTACGCCCTCCGGATACTCGCCAAGCAGAATGGCACCGACCGTTGCAACAGCCATCAGAAAGTTTTCATCAAATACCTGTTTGTTCAGGATTCCCTTCCAGGCCTTTTTCAGGATATCGTATCCGATGACCAGATAAGGAACCATAAAGGTTGCAAATCGCACATAGCCGGTTGTCGGCAGTACCGCGCAGAGAATCAGAAGAACCGATGCAACGATGACGCGGATGAGAACCTTTTTCTGTTTCTTATTCATACATATGCCTCCTTTGTTCTTACCGCCGGATGAAAAAATCCAGCATTTCATCCCAGAGATTTACAGATCCAAATCCGCTGCTCCAGAGAGAAAATACTGGATTTTTCTCGAGCTGAACCGCAGACAGGTTTTAGAATCTATTCTGCTCCAGCTTTTTCTTCCATCCGCCGATGAAAGTTTTTTATTTTAGAGGAAGATCTCGCAGTCATCCTCAACTTTTTTGCAGTTTTTCAGAACATCCTGCATAACGCTCTTTGGATCCTGTCCGTCTTCGAACTCAACGATCATTTTGAGCATCATAAAGTTTACGGTAGCATCCTTTACACCTGCTGTGTTTTTTGCAGCCTCTTCCATTTTGTTTGCACAGTTTGCGCAGTCAACATCGATCTTATACGTTTTCTTCATCGCTTTTGATCTCCTTTTTCATTTTCACTGTTCATATGAACATTTATTCATATGTTTGTTTTTATTATAGCACCAGTGATGCAATTGTCAATGGAAAACTGAAAAAAATCAAAAAATCTGCCCGTCGGATTTTTTTGATTCCTGCGGGCAGATAGATCTGTTATTTATTTCTCATAAAGAAACGTTATGTTCTGCTATTTTTCACTTTTCCGAATCACAATCTGTCCGAACCGTGCACATCCGTCCAGAACCTCTATTTTCAGAATGCCTTCTCCTGTAACGGTACCGAGTGTGAACCGTTCGAGTGTGTTCGGTGCTGTTTCATATGCAAAATATGGATGAACATCCGAAGTTACTTTCTCACCGGCAGGAGGCATTACCCCTTCAAAAAGAGTCTCTCCCTGAATAGCTGCCTGTACCTTCACCTTTTTGTCTGCACAGTAAGTTACAGAAACGGTATAGGTTTCTTTTTCACGGATTGTATAGGAAGCATACTCTCCTGCTCCCAGCTGAAGCTGTACATGATCTCTCGGATGTTTGATCGGACCCGGTGCGGCAAACCCGGCCGGTTCAGGATGATATCCTTTTTCATAAACCAATTCAAACCGGTCATACAGACGATATCCTGCAGCATTCGGAAGATCACTAAGACCACGGTATGAATCCATCGGCAGCGCGTTGTAGCCGATCGCCGGGATCTCAAAATCGCCCTCTCGAAGCAGATAAGGATGATACTGCGTATTTTCTTTGCATTTATCGACCGCCAGGCATTCCAGGTAGCTGTCCCAGATGGCCTGCGCATGCTCGTAGGACGGTTTTGCAGCTCCATTAATTGCATAATCGGTAATCAGATGCCATTCATCCGGAACATTAAAGTTCAGAATCGAAGCACATCCTGCTCCCTCTACCGTTTTCCAGCACCACAGATTATAACCGGCGTGGTACTCGGCAAGAATCTCATACATCGTTGTCTGCCATGCGTGCTCATTTCTTCCTCCTGTCTCGCCCATCCACAGGCAGATCTTCTGTTCCCGGCAGGTACGGAGAACACTGGCAAGAGAAGCTACCTCCGGAACAACCATCTCATACGCATGAAGACTGATGCCCCAGTTGTGGTATTCCGGGTCAAACTCATGATTAAAGAAATATGTAAGAGAGGAAAACTGTGTACCATTCAGCAAAAATAAGTGTTTCTGGTCGATCTTTCTGCAGCGGCGGATCATTTCCTCGTAAAAATAGACCAGCTTCGGTGTCAGCTCCTCGCGGCGCGGCGTCATGGAGATCGGCTCGTTGATACAGTCATATGCGCCGATGATCCAGCGGTCTTTGTATCTTCTCATAAACTCTTCCATCAGAAGAAACATCCGCTCCATCGATTCTTCATCGTCATACAGATGCTGTCCATTGTCCACGCCGTCATCACACGGAATTCCGGACTGGCCTGCCGTTGCCGCATGGAAATCTACGACAGCATAAACCTGATACGTCTCACACCAGTCGAGAACATCATTCAGCATGGCAAAGGAATCTTCATTATACGTAATCCCCGGCTCCTCATACAGAAAGCTTCCTGCGCGGATCGGCAGACGCACGGAATTGTAACCGCGTCTGGAGAGAAGTGCAATATCCTCCTCCGTCAGATACAGCCGTCTCCAGCGTTTCCAGAACTCCTCCGCATATTTCGTTCCGCAGGTCTCCCGTAGAATCTGGTCCATACTTCTTCCACGGTCCATGCGTCCCATCGGCGCATATTTTCCAGGCTCGAACAGTCCAAAGCCGCTCTGGGTGCCGAGCATAAATCCTTCCGGATTATCCCAGTTTCCCATGCCCCAGCCGCGGAGAATCACCTCTTCTCCGAAATCATTCACAATAATACCGTCCTGATTGTGCAAAAATCCCCTTACACGTTCTTTGTCATAATACCCCATACAAAAATACCACCTTTCCGCAGAATCCTTCTGGTTCTGCGCTTTTTCTTCTATTATAAAAATTTTGGTTTTCTGTGTCAAGAAATAGATTTTTACTATTTTCAGGGAAAAAACATGATATTTTTTTTAAAATTGCTTGACAAACCGAAAAATGAGACTATAATGCAAAGTGTTCAAAAGAAAAAAGGGATCAGAAAAAAGCAATGAGCAGGACAACATTTTTCGGGTGAGCCTTTGCAGAGAACCATCGGCTGGTGCGAGATGGCAGGTATCCCAAAGAACAATCCCCTGTGAGCTGTACAGACGAAACCAGAAATGGAAAGTAGTCCGGACCGGCCTCTCACCGTTAGCAGAGAAGAGATTCACCGGAAAGTGTATCAAATGGTTTCGGGGATCTTGTCTGAGTGATCGACCAAAAGAAACAGCCGATAATTAGAAGTGGTAACGCGGAGCGTTTTTTGAAAGCTTCGTCTTCTTGCATAAGTCAGGGAGACGAAGCTTTTTTTGTTTCCAAGCATACCAACACAATTGCCTTTTCCCTTTTCTTTTTCCATTTGAAATCCATGTAAACTGGAAATATCATTTTTGAACGAGGAGGAATTTTATTATGAACACGTTGGTTATTGTACTGATCGCCGCTGTATGTCTGATAGCAGGTTATACCTTCTACGGAAGCTGGCTGGCAAAGAAATGGGGCATCGATCCCAAAGCAAAAACACCTGCCGTTGCAAAAAATGACGGTCAGGATTACGTCCCTACCGATGGATGGACCGTATTCGCCCATCAGTTTTCTTCAATCGCAGGTGCAGGCCCTGTCACCGGTGCCATTCAGGCCGCTGTCTTTGGATGGGTTCCCGTCCTTTTATGGATCCTGATCGGCGGTATCTTCTTTGGTGCTGTTACCGATTTCGGTGCGCTGTATGCGAGTGTCAAAAACGAAGGAAAATCCATGGGACTTCTCATTGAGAAATACATCGGCAAAACAGGAAAAAAACTGTTTCTTCTCTTCTGCTGGCTCTTTACACTGATCGTTATCGCCGCCTTTGCAGATATGGTTGCCGGAACATTTAATGCTTACGAAACGGTTGACGGCGTCACAAAGCTTTCTGCCCAGGCAACTGTAAACGGCGCTGCCGGAAGCATCTCCCTTCTGTTTATCGCTTTTGCTGTTGTCTTCGGACTGCTCCAGAAAAAACTGCAGTGGAAAGGCTGGAAAGAAATGGTACTCGGCCTTGCATGCACCGTTGCAGCTTTTGCAATCGGCATGAATGTACCGCTTGTAACAAGCAAAGCAACCTGGACTTATCTGGTATTTGCCTACATCTTTCTTGCCGCTGTCCTTCCGATGTGGCTTCTGATGCAGCCGCGTGACTTTATGACAACCTTTATGTTTGCCGGCATGATCCTTGGCGCTGTTGTCGGACTTGTTGTTGCACACCCGAAAATGAATCTTCCAATGTACACCGGTTTCCACAATGCGGCATCCGGAGATCTGTTCCCGATCCTGTTTGTCACCGTTGCCTGTGGTGCTGTTTCCGGATTCCACAGCCTGGTATCGTCTGGAACCTCTTCGAAAACCATTGCGAATGAAAAAGATATGCAGAAAGTCGGATACGGAGCTATGGTTCTGGAGAGCCTGCTTGCCGTCCTCGCCCTCTGCGTTGCCGGTGCTGCTGCTTCTGCAGACGGTACGGCTGCTGTCGGAACGCCATTTGCGATCTTTTCTTCCGGTGTTGCCGGATTTCTGGAAATGTTCGGCATCCCGGTATACGGAGCACAGTGCTTCATGACGATGTGTGTATCGGCGCTGGCACTTACCAGTCTTGACTCCGTTGCACGAATCGGCCGTATGTCCTTCCAGGAACTGTTCACTGTCGATGATATGGAACATGCTGCCGGATGGAGAAAGCTGCTCTGCAATAAATATTTCTCTACCATTGTTACTCTGCTCTGCGGCTACATCCTGACCCAGATCGGATATGCCAATATCTGGCCGCTGTTCGGAAGTGCAAACCAGATGCTGAGTGCACTCGTTCTGATCACGCTCTGTGTCTTCCTGAAAGTCACCGGCCGTGAAAACAGAACCCTGTTCCCGCTGCTCATCATCATGCTCTGTGTCACCTTTACCGCACTGGTAGAGCGTGTCATTGCACTTGTAAAAGCGTATGGAGCAGGAACCGCTGTCTTCCTCGTTGAGGGACTGCAGCTCATCATCGCCATTCTGCTGATGGTTCTTGGTGTCATCATTGTCATCAGCTGTGGAAAAGAACTGTTCCGGAAGAAAGCGGGACAGGAAACGAAATAATATAGATGTTTCTTCAAAGAGCTTCCTAACGTAAAACGCCGTCAGACTACAACAAGTCTGACGGCGTTTTACATGCCATAGTTTTTTACGAAACAATTGCCGCCTTGGTCGCACCGATAATCGGGGAGCTGACTCCCTTCGCCCATTGCCATGCCAGTGCGGTCATACATTCAGGGCTTCCATTGTTTCCTCAATCGGAGTTTCGTAGTCAAAACGGTGAATGATATACAGATCCAGATAATCTGTTCCCAGCCGTTTCAGTGTACCGTCAATCTCTCTGTGAATGGCTTCTGCCGACAGATTGCCAAAATTTTACTCCGTATAATACTGTGCCTGCGCATTCCAAAGCTCATAGTATTTGCCGTTTGTATCCACAAATCCCCTGTTCCATAAGGTAGCATCCAGATACTTCGGGATCTCCCGGTTGACCGCCATAAAGGTTAAATGCCCCCGGCTGTCCTGCTGTAAAAGTGACATCCTCCACCACCTGTAGAGGTGGTGGAGGATGTCACACTTCATGACCTTATTCCTTCTCCGGAAACATACTCTTCAACAGATGCGTTCCCGCTTCCGTCCGAAATACTTTTCTGCAGAAATTTTCAATCGCCTGTTTTGAATATTCGCTCTCGCCGGCATTGACCAGAAAATCGGCTTCCAGCAGGATCTGGTAATCCATTCCCTCTACATTTGTATAGGTATGATGATGCGTAACCAGCCATGTGATGCGTTCGACATCCAGTTCTCCTGCCGGTACATCTTTGAAAAATTCTGCAACGAGCGGCGCACTTTCCTCTTCCTGATGCTTTCCGCTGGTATTTCCGTATTTTTCCCGACACAGCGGGCAGGCAATATCATGGACAACAGCTGCCATCTCCAGCGTTTCCTGTGTTTTTGGATCCAGTCCTTCCGCCTCGCCGATGTTCTTTGCAAAGGCCCATACCTTCAGAAAATGATAAATATCATGAATATTTCCCTTATAAAAATCTGTCATTTTTTCAATTGCAGCAGCAATTTTCATATCGTGTTTCCTCCTTCGCATCCTGTCTTTCTTCCCATTATATCACATGTTTCACGCATTTGAGTATCAGATTATCATCTGATCTTATCACAAAATATGCAAAAACAGGAGGCAGAACCTGCCTCCTGTAGCTTTTTAACACTATGATGTTCTTTATGCCAGCGGTTTTCCTGTCAGCATCTCATATGCCTGAAGATATTTCTCGATCGTCTTGTCTACGATTTCCTGCGGCAGAGTCCAGTCGTGGTTTCCATCGTTGGCTTTGAGCCAGTCGCGCGCGAACTGTTTGTCAAAAGATGGCTGACCATGGCCTGGTTCATAACCATCTGCAGGCCAGAAGCGGGAGCTGTCCGGAGTCAGCATCTCGTCGCCGATTACGATATTTCCGTTTTCATCAAGACCAAACTCAAATTTTGTGTCTGCAATGATAATGCCTTTGCTTAAAGCATAATCGGCACATTTTTTATACAGAGCGATGGTGTAGTCGCGAAGCTTCTCTGCATACTCGGCTCCTTTTCCCGGGAAGTATTTTTCCAGATGGGCGATGCTCTGCTCATAAGAGATATTTTCGTCATGATCTCCGATTTCAGCCTTTGTGGACGGAGTGTAGATTGGCTCAGGAAGCTTGTCAGATTCTTTTAATCCTTCCGGAAGCTCGATGCCACATACTTTTCCTGTTTTCTGATAGCTTGCCCAGCCGCTTCCGGTAATGTAGCCGCGGACAATGCACTCGATAGGAAGCATTTCCAGCTTACGGCACATCATGCTGTTTCCGTCAAATTTCTCCTGCTGGAAAAATTCCGGCATGTCTTTTACGTCTACAGAGATCATATGATTCGGAAGGATGTCTTCTGTCAGATCGAACCAGAATTTGGACATCTGGGTCAGAACGGTACCTTTTTTTGTTACCACATTGTTCAGAATGACATCAAAACAGCTAATACGGTCGGTTGCTACCATGATCAGGCTGTCGCCGTTATCATAAATCTCGCGTACCTTACCCTCTTTGATTGGCTTTAATTCTTTCATCATGAATACCTCTTCTTTTCGTATAGGATAGTGAACGGAATTACACCCGATCCGGTGAAATTCCTTTGACACCTTTACCCTACACCACTCCTTATAAATTGTCAAGTATTTATTATTAACGCTACTAAATAAACCCCAAAAGGGATCTTTTATTTCCATTTATAATTCTGCTCCGTTTGTTTCTATCACGTGTTTATACCGGAATGCGGAATCTTTCATAATTCTCTCCTGATTTCTGTAGTCCACATATACGAGTCCAAATCGATATGAGTAACCTTTGGCCCATTCAAAATTATCCATCAAAGACCACTGGAAATATCCTCTGATATCCGCTTCCTCTGCTACTTTTCTCAGTTCTCGCAAATATCTTGCAAGAAAATCAATTCTGTTTGGATCATGCACTTTTCCATCTAATGAGATCACATCATGGCAGGATAATCCGTTCTCTGTGATGTAAATTGGCTTATGATATCTTTCATATAAAAACTTCGGTCCCCACTGCAGACATTCCGGTGTTACCGGCCATTGGATCGCAGTTTTAGGAAATCCTTCATATCGGCAAACCTCCTGTGGCTTTCCGTCTTCCCCCATACGGACGCATCTTCCATTATAAATATTCTGTCCATAGATATCGATCGGTTCTGAGATCAGACGCATATCTTCTTCTGTGATTTTCGGAAGATATTTTTCATAACGCACCAATCCCTCATCCGGATAATGTCCTAATAAAACCGGATCAGACCACCAGGATATCTTCCTCTTATTACTCTACTATTCTAATTATTTCCATTCCTCGATTCCCAGATTCTCTATATAATCAGCAAGTTCTCTCGCCATCTCATAGGTTTCTGGAATTCTGAGATGTCCTGGAGTCGCTGCTCCGTTTCTTTTAAAGATACAATGGGAAATCTTACTGTCTCCCATAGAAACCACTACATCGTCAATTGCTTTGTCCCAAGAACTGTCATGCTCAAGCAATGTCGTACAGCAGATGACCGATGCCTTCGGATATACCTGACGCAGTTTTTTTAAAAATTCTGTATAGTGTTCTCTCCAAAGAATTGCTTTCTCACACATATAGACTTCTGACATGTAATCAAACGGATGATTATCATTCTGGCCAATTGCCACGACAACAACCTGCGGTGTATACTGATTAAAATCCCATTCTGTCAGTTCACCAAATGTTTTATTGAAGCGGATTTTATTCCAGGCACTTTCCATTCCAATCTGATTCGGCTCATGGAACCAGCCTTGTCCATCCAGCAATGCAATTCCGCCCTGTGCGATATCATGGATCTGTGCATTCAGCATACGTGCTGTCATCCATGCATAGGAATACCAGCTGTTAGAATAACCTCCCTGATGTTCAGGGTCCGTCTTTCCTGTATAATCCACTGCTTCTGTCACTTCTCCTGCTGATACAGAATCTCCGTAAACTTCAATTTTTCTTGTCTGTGCATCCGGAAGTTCCAATAATTTTGCTCCGTCTTCAATTTCAAATCCAAGGATGTGCATCTCATGGCAGGAATCCTGACGTTTAAAGAAAAGAACATGATGTTCTCCGTTTTCATTCTCAGGAACACGAATCTCTATTTCATTCTCTTTCTCGTTATCCAGATAATAACACGACTGCACTCCATCTAAAATACATCCAAGATAATTCTGCCAGTATTCATTTTTGTTTCTCAGGAAAATTTTCAAATATTTTCCTGTAAATTTAAATTCCACAGATGTACATGGATAAACCCAGATTGGTTCTTTTGGATTCGCCCAGTCAATCCTTCCGCTATAACGTATTTTTTTATTATCAGGATTAATTCTCATCTTATCTCCTCCATATTTTACAGTAAACTTGCTGCACCGATCATTCCAGCTTCATTTCCAAGTGCTGCTGTCTCAATCTCCGGAAGCCTCTCCTTCAAAAATCTTATGCAATAATTAATGACATCAGATAAAATGGAGTTGTATCCGTTACCTCTTCCGGAAGAATTGTTATATCTACCGTATGAATTTTCTTTTCTCCACTGCACTGCAATCTGTTCCAGACGGACCTTCTTTCTTCGTCCCACGTTCTTTCCTACTTTCTGTCACTTATCTATTAGTTCCTCTATGACGTTATTAACATCTAAGATTACGTTAATATGATAGCAAATAACTGTCAACTCAATTTAAGTTATTTTTTGCTAAATTTAAGATTAACTTAAAAAACTATGAAAAAGCAGGCAAATATCCTGCTTCCTCATAGCTTTCTTCCTTTCATCATATGCAGCATTCACGAGAAATCTGTAATTTGTTCCGTAAGAATCCAATAGGCAGTTGGCCGATTTTTTCTTTTATGCGAAATGGAAACGGAACGTATAGCTATATCTTCCCTTGCATACGCGATATTCCGGATGGATGTTTTTCGTCCAGCCGGTATCTCCGCCAAGGCCTGCGTGTGCTGCATCCAGGATCAGCCAGGTTCCTGTCGTATGCTCCGGAAGTTCTTCCTCATATGCGGCTTTTCGATATTCTGCCATAGAATATGGAAGCGCACTGAAATGGAAATCATCACTGCCTACAATCTGAACGGTATGTGTTCCATCTGAAAGAACGGCAAATCGCGTATCCTCATGGCCACCGCATTCGCAAGGTACTACAAACGGAACGTGCTGTTCTGCTACAGAAGATGTGTAAAATCCGGTAAAAGCTGCGTCCTTTCGGTCTGCATACGTCTCCCAGGGTCCTTTTCCATACCAGCTGAGCGTATCAAACGCTGCAGGAAGGCAGAACGACTGTCCGACTCTTGCGATGGTCTCAAGGCCGCTGTTGTTTGTTACTTCGTTTTTCAGCTCCATTCCCTCACTGCCGATGCGATACAGAGTATGAGCGGTAAAGAGTACTGCGTTGTCCGGCTCCGCGGTATAGGAAGCCTGCACTTCAAGAAGCACCTGATTTCCGGCACTGACAGCCGATACTGACTGTACTTTCTTTTTCAGACGATCCAGACCTTCCGCGCGCCAGATATCATCGTAATCACTTTCATGGGTTCCCTCATCAATACCGGTTGGGGCACGATAAAATTCATCTTTTCCGCCGGTCATAAAAGAAACGCTCTTTGCCTGATATCTGGTAAATTCACCTGTCTTTTTATCAAAGATAATTTCGGTCTCTTCGCCGGTGATGCGAACATGATTTTCATCCTCCGCTACGGTCAGTGGTTTCTCCACAATCGTTTTCTCGTCTGCCAGATAAACACCTGTAGTAACCGGAATCTGACGGCGGTATAGTTCTGTTCCCGCCGGTGCATAGAAGGTATCTTGGGCAAGCTCAACGTAATAATTTACATACGCCTCGCCATGCAGTTTCGCCGGAAGCTCCGGAAGCGGAAGCGTCTCTGTTGTTCCGGCTGCCGTGTAAAATGCCGGATAGCTGCCTTTTGCAAGCGTTTCGCCGTTCTGCACAATTTCATAGCGCACCTGCAGATGAGAAAGATCGAGGGTATGGTAGCGGTTTGCCAGCACCCATATAGTTTCGCCGGTATATGGATTTTTCACCTGCTCAATCGTAACCGGGGACTGGCCGTTTCTCACCTCATAGGCGCCCGGTTTATAGGAAAGATCGGCAAAGACAACACCATTCAGACACATATCCGGAACCGGATCGGTCACATCCTCTCCGAACGCTCCGCCGTAGCCGTATTTGATATTTCCGTCCTCCTCGTGGATCGCAATCGCCTTGTCCGCGAAATCCCAGATAAAGCCGCCCTGGAAACGCGGGTATTTATTGACATAGTCCCAGAACTCCTTGAAGTTTCCGTTGCTGTTGCTCTTTGCATACGCATATTCGCACATGATGAACGGGCGGAGATCAGAATCGTCTGCCATCACATCCGTAAGCCAGCTCATCGTCGGATACATCGGGCAGATGACGTCGGAAATATTACTCTTTGGGTTGCCGGACTCATACTGAACGTATCTTGTCTTGTCGTATTCGCGGATCCAGCCGTGCATCGCAGCATGATTCGCCCCGGCACCGGATTCATTTCCAAGGGACCACAAGACGATGGAAGGATGGTTTTTATCACGCAGTACCATACGGGTTGCACGCTCCAGATAAGCGGCTGTCCACTCAGCGGATGCACTGAGCTGTCCGCCGTAACCGTGCGTCTCAAGATTTGTCTCATCGACAAGGTAAATGCCAAGCTCGTCACACAGATCATACCATTTCACGGAATTCGGATAATGGCTGGTACGAACAGCGTTGAAATTCAGGCGTTTCATCACAGCAATTTCTTTTCGCATCTGCTCCTCAGAAACGGTACGTCCCGTCTCGGCGCAAAAATCGTGGCGGTCAACACCTCGGATCACAAGGCGTTTGCCATTCAGGGTCAGAACACCGCGGCTGTTGATTTCCACCTGACGGAAGCCGACCTTGCAGCTCTCGATATCAACCGTCTCATTCTCTTTGTTCTGCAGCTCGACAACGAGGGTGTAAAGTGTCGGAGTCTCTGCAGTCCAGAGTGCCGGGTTCTCTACCGGAGCAGTAACGGTTGCGATAAATTTCGGCATCAGATAGAAGCCGCACTCAGCAAACGGTCTCGAAGCCATCTCGGTTACTTTGTTCTGTTCTGCATCATACAGCGTCACTTTGGCATGATACTCGCCGTACAACGGTTTGGAGTTGTCCGGCCAGATCGTGACAGAGAGGGTAGCTTTCGTGTAATCCGGGTGTGTGAACAGTGTCTCTGCCTTATAGTCCAGGATGTGCTGCACCGGTTTCGATACGAGGCGGACATCGCGGTAGATACCGGACAGATGCCAGTAATCCTGATCTTCCAGGTAAGTACCGTCACAGTAGCGCATTACCTGTACGGCAAGGGTGTTCGTTCCCTCCTGCACATATTCGGTGATGTCAAATTCCGCGTTCACTTTGCTGTCCTGGGAATACCCCACCTGTTTTCCGTTGACCCAGAGATAGAAGCAGGACTCCACACCGCCGAAATCGATGAGAAGCTGTCTGCCGATATAGTCTGTTGGAACCTCGAAGGTTCTGAAATAGCAGCCAGTCAGATTTTTCTCCGGCACATACGGCGCATTCAGCTCGTAGGTGCCTTCGATAATCTCGATCTCAAATGCTTCGCCATTTGCCTCCCGTTTGAACGGATACAGCATATTGGTGTAAACCGGCTTTCCATATCCCTGCAATTCCCAGTTGGACGGCACCGGAATCGTATCCCATGCTGCGTGATCGAAATTCTCTTCATAAAATGCTTCCACCGCTTCCGGTGACGGATACATTTTGAATTTCCAGTCTCCGTTCAGATCCATTACAAAGCGGGACGCGTTCCGATTTCCGGCGAGCGCCTGCTCTACCGTCTCATACGCACCATACGGCGTATGCATCGGATAACGATTTTTCTGCGTTATATACTGATTTTCCCAGTCTCTTGTCTGTCTCATGTTCTTGAAACCCTCCTTGCCTTTGCTTTCGCATTTTCCGACTGCCTCTCTTCTTTTTATCCAGATTGGTGTTTCTTTTTTGCTTTCCTGTGATATAATACATCTGTGGATTTTCAGAAGATTCATGCAGTTATCTTATGATTCAGTATAAAACACTGCACGTGGATGAGAAATAGTTGATCTGGTGTTTCTTTTATCCAAAATGGGAAAGCAAAGGAGAAGTCGTATGATACCGGAATATCTGCTTGCAAAAATAGAAAAGAGCGATGTTATCTATCGCTGTATTGGAAATGAAATGAAGAACGGGATTCTGGCATGCGGTTTTATGCGGAAAGAGACGGCAGACCGCTCGCAGTATCATTTTTCGAACGAGTATTACAGCTGTTTCGTGCTGCTGCGCGGGAGCGGGGAATATATTGCCGAGGACGGCACCTCCTATCCGCTGCAGGCGGGAAGTATGGTCCAGCGTCTACCGGGTGTGCCGCATTCCACACGCGTAGACCCCGATGGGAAATGGCTGGAATTTTTTATCTCGATTGGGAAACCGTTTTTTGATTCTTTCTGCTCGCTTTCGGTTCTGAACCGGGAGCCGGTGTTAAAGGCAGAGCTGCTTCCCGGCGATCTCGAGCGGTATCAGAAGCTTCTGCAGTCGTTAAAGGCCACACCGGACAGTCTGCTGCCTTTGCGGATTCCGGAGATGGAAAAAGAGATTCTGCGAATGTACGGCTACCATGCGCACCGGGTGAATCTGCAGCGGGATCCGATCGAGGCCGCCTGCGATATGCTCTCGCAGAATCTTGATGAAGAAATTTCTCTCGAAGAGCTTGCCCGGTCACTCCAGATCGGTTATGAGACGTTTCGAAAAGTATTTAAAAAACAGACCGGCGTCTCTCCTGCACGGTACCGCACCAGGAAGAAAATGGAGCAGGCCCGTATTCTTCTCGAGGGCGGCGTACCGATGAAGGAAATTGCCGTTCTTGTCGGATATGGCGATGTCTATGCGTTCAGCAAGCAGTTTTCCCGGTTCTTTGGATTCCCGCCTGGAAAGTACCGCGCACGTCTTCACACGGATGCGCCGGATTTAGAACAGTTTTAAGATATCATCCACGGTTTTACGTTTTGGCTTGTCCGGATTGATGGCACGGTAGCCGACAGCAATGACAGCACCAAGGAGCTCATTCTCCGGAATGGAGAGGGCTTCACGGATAGCTTTCTCATCACGGATTCCCATAATCAGAGTATCAAGGCCAAGTTCTCTTGCGCGCAGGATCAGGTTTTCGTCGTGCAGGCCGAGATCGTAATAGCCCCAGCCGTTTCCAACTTCGTTGTCTGGTGTGCCGTCCTGCGTAAATCCGGAGCGGTCTTTTACGAATGCCGTTACAACAAGTGCGGCTCCCTTTGAACTCTTCTGATTGAATTCTGGAAGGCATTTTGCGGAAAATTCTTCGACTTTCTCCGGTGTTACAAGGGCATAGTACCGTGTTGTCTGTGAGTTTTTCCAGGATGGTGCCTGAATCGCTGCCTGTACGATCTCCTGGATCTGCTCTGCGGTTACGTGTTTCTCCGGAGCAAACGCGCGGATGCTTCTTCTTTCTTCCAGCAGTTTTGTAAATTCCATGGTGTATATCCTCCTTTTATTTATAAAACCTCGTAATCTTCCCGTGAAAAACGGTGATACGTCAGGCCGAATTCATTTTCTTCGACACAGTAACAGTATTCATCTACAGACGGGTCTGAAAAAGAAAATACATGGCCCATCTCATGCTCCTCGGATGCGTTTTCTTCCACGGTAGTATGCATTTTCTCTGCATAGGAAGAAAAGCAGTTTCGAACCTGTTCCATTGTGTTTCCAGGCGTTGTGATCACCTGCAGAAGGTTCTGCAGGAGCTCCGGAACAGGAATTTTCCGCTCGATATAAGAACATCCCTCCTCCGGGATTTCCATGCAGTAGCGGTCCTTGACCGCTGAAATCGCAAGTGTTCCAAGACGCGGCTGTACTTCCTTACAGAACGCGGCAAGTGCCGCATCCAGGTCTTCTGTTTCGTCTAAAGAGAGGGAACGGCGCAGGGACTCCGCCGGGTAGTAGAGCTTCATCGTACCGCCCTCATAGCCGATCTTCACCTGCCATTCCCGAATCGTATCGGTAATATGTTTTTCCAACAGTTTTGCTGTCATATTTTTTCAGTCACCTCCATTATGCTGCATGTGCAAAAAATACAGTATTATTATCGCATGAATTGGGCGTTGTGTGAACACTTAATTTTTTATTTTTTACAAAAAGAAAAGAATCACTTTTTTTACTCCTCGAAACGGCAGAAACCTCCGCCAGAAAAGCTGGAACAGAGGTTTCTGTGATTTCTTATGTCAGAAGAATTTCTCAGTCATTTTGTTCTGAATTACTCTTCGTCGTCTTTTTTCTTTCTGCCGCGGAGTTTGAATCCAAGTCCGCCAGCGCCAAGAGATGCAACTGCCATGCTTACCCATCCCCAGATGTTGGTAGCATCACCGGTCTTTGCATTATCGCTCTTCTTGGAAGTAGAGGTATTGGATACTTTATTACTTGCAAGCGGAGTAGATGTTGCTTTCGGGGCGCTTGTCGGGGTCTTCGTCGGCTGCGTCGTAGGTATTGTGGTAGGAGCAGTCGTCGGGGTTGTGGTTGGTGCTGTTGTAGGTGTAACCGTCGGAGTCTCAGTTGGTGTAACCGTCGGAGTCTCGGTCGGGGTTACGGTTGGGGTCTCTGTAGGAGTAGGAGTCGGCTCTTCTGCTGATTTCTTCCAGGTGAAGCTAAGATCCTGATATCCCAGTGAAGAAACTGTAATTTCAAAGGAATCGCCCTCTGCGAACGGTGCTGCATCTGTCTTTAAGGAACCATCCTCATTGAACAGTACAACAGCTCCTCTTCCGCTTGCTGCATATGCTTTTCCATTTACAGTAACAGAGGTAATGTTCTTCAGATAATCTGCAAACTCTTCATCTGTTGCATCCCCGTTCTTAAGCAGACCCGGTGTTGTCGCATCTTCGTTAAATGCTGCCGGCATCTCTTCCGTGTAAAGGATAAAGTCTGCGGAAAGATCTGCATATTTACCATTCTTATCGCTGACAGTCAATGTATAAGAACCTTTCTCTGCATTCTTGAAGTACAGAGTATCACCGGACACGGTTCCCGTCAGACCTTCTACTGTATAGACAGCATCGTAATCATCCGGCAGGCCTTCCAGTTTAACAGACGCATTTCCAGATGTGACAGACGCATTCTCTACAGAAAATTCATATGCAAACTTAACCGGTACATATACATCTGCGTCGACTTCGTAAATTCCCTTGCTGGTGTAATAGGTAATTTTGTTGATGGTCTGTCCCATCATGCTCTTGTAATGTTCCGAGGAGGTCGGGCAGTTATGAACGCTTGTCGTAAATCCAGTGCTCCATGCCAGCTCAGACACTCTCCAGATATTCTCCAGATGACGCATTCCGTAATCGTTGCCCTCTTTTGTGCTGACAACAACACCATATACGGTATCTTCGCCTGCTTTGATGGTATCAGTAAGACCATCCAGATCCAGCTGATAATCACCGTATTTGCTGTTAGTGGAGAGCTCTGCCGTTACATTTTCCAGCTTTGCTGCCTCGGTTCCCTGAACAGCACCAAAGGTTACGTTGCCGTCTGCATCTACAGATGCTTCTTTGTAATAAGACGGAACCTCATGTAAAGTGTAATATGCATAGCTTGCATTCTCATACAGTGCATCTTTTCCGGTATACGTTGTGGTGGATGTCTGTCCACGGTTGGTAACGGTGATTTCTACAGAATCCTCATCTGTCACTTTCGTGTATTTGCTCAGATCCATATCCTCTGTTACTTTTACTGGGAAGGTGATACCTGTAATATCGCTTCCGTCTGCATTCACATGGTAAGATCCGCCGGAAAGGGAGGCTGTTCTTGTTTTGTTCTTGGTTGCGGAAGTAAATGCATCTACTGGAACATCGTTATGAACCTCTGCCAGATAGAACTCAGCATACGGAATGTTCATTAATACATACTGGGACTGAAGTGCTTCGATTGCTGCATTCAGATGCTCTGTTGCTTCGTCTACGGTTCCCTGGCTCTGTTTTTTCTCCAATGCTTCTTTTGCTTCTGCCAATTCTGTCTGCATATTATTCCAGGAAGTTTCCGTGTAAAGATCTTTATTCAGTGCATCTGCCTTTGCAATTGCCTCTTCCAGTGCTGCTGTGCTCTCTACCGGATCAGCTCCTACAATATTCGCTTTGGTTGCTTCAAAAGTGTAGGAAGCATCTGCATAGCCAAGTGCATGAATCGTAATCTTCCAATAACCGGTTCCATCCGTTCCCTCCGGTAAAGTGCAGCGCAGGGAATCGGTAAGGCCAAGCTGGATTCCCATTACTTTATGCATCCAGTTATCTGCTGCGAATTTTGTTCCATACGTTGCTTTTGCATTCGTATAAGTGGAATCATCACCGTAATAAGTCCAGGTTACGGTCTGCAGATTAGCAGCCAGATCGCCGTAATCTCCCGTTAAATCTACGCGAAGGAATTCTCCATAAGAACCATTGGCTTCTTTCACGGTCAGTCCTACGGTCTCAGCATCCGGAGCTGTCTTCAGCGCCTGATCTTTGATTCCGGATTCACTTCCTGTTGTTCCTGCAGAGAAGGAGAAGCTTCCATCTGCATTTTTCACTGCTATCTTCAGACCGTTTGTGTTTTCTGTTACATCTGCAACCAGGCCTGTATAGCTCTGCAGTTTATTTTCAGAAAATCCACCGGAAAGTGTTCCGCCGTTTTCTACCACAACATACTTTTTGCAGAAATCTTCGTAATCATCTTCCGAAACTTTTACAGGCACATATTTCAGGCCTTTTACTTCATAATGATCAATCTGGCTCTTGTCGTAAGTTACGGTCTCGCCGTTGGTCAGAACTGCCGTGGTTGCTGCGGTATAATATGCCACATCATAGGTTGTGCCATCTTTCATGTAGATAGTCGCTGCGCACTGGAAGCTTCCTCTGTGCAGTCCATGGTTTGTGGTCGCACGGGTTACAACATCAAAAGCGCCTTTATCACTTTCTTCGCGACTGTCAGTTTCATCCGAACCAGCGTCGCTTCCTGCCGCCTGAACTCCTTCTGCTGCCCAATACTCAGCCCAGGTAAGACCTGCATATACATATTTATATGTTGTTTCTTTCTTCTCATAAGTAAAGGAAAGCGTCTTGTAACCTGTTGCAGTTACTTCGATTTCAAATTTATTTCCTTCTGCAAAAGCGGCAGCTGTCAGATCAAGCGTACCGTCTTCTTTGATCAGAATTATTTTCCGTTTTCCAGTTGCTGCATATTCTTTTCCATTTACTTTTACCGAAGTGATGTTCTTGATATAATCAGCAAAGTCATCTTCTGATGCATTCTCTGCTTTTACAAGCGCCGGAGCACTTCCTTTTTCGTTGTAAGCAGCCGGCATTGCATCTGTATACAGAGTAAAGCTCTGTGTCAGATCTGCATAAACACCTTTTTTATCATGAATCGTCAGAGTATACATTCCTTTTTTCGCATTTGCGGAATAAGAAATGGTATTTCCGTCTACTGCAAATCCATCCAGACCATCTACGGAATATTCTGCATCATAATCAGCCGGAAGTCCGGTTACGGTCATCGTTGTCTTTCCAGCGGAAAGAGAAGCGTCTTCTACGGATACACTTGCCTCAAATTTTGTTGGAACAAAAATATCATTCACTGGAATCGTGTAGATTCCTTTGCTGGTATAATACGTAACCTTATTGATATGCTGTCCCATCATGCTCTTGTAATGTGCAGAAGAAGTCAGGCATCCATGTACCTGTGTTGTAAATCCAGTTGACCATGCCAGCTCTGTTCCGCGCCAGATATTTTCCACATGACGCATACCATAGTCATTGCCTTCTTTCGTGCTGACAATAACACCATAGATCTGATCGGTTCCAACATCAATCGTGTTCTCCAGTCCGTCGAGATCCAGCTGATAATCTCCATATTTTGATTCAGTCATAAATTCCGGAGATACATTGGTCAGTTCAATTGCAGTTCCAACTGTTTTTCCAAAAGAAAGAGAGCCATCTGCATTTACCGTTGCTTCTTTGTAGTAAGAAGGTACTTCGCTTAATACATAATATGCATAGTCTGAGTTTTCAAATAAGGCGTCTTTTCCGGTGTATGTCTGTGTAGATGTCTGACCACGTTTTGTTACTGTAATACTTACAGAATCAGAATCTGTAACTTTCTTAAATTTAGAAAGATCCACTCCTGTTACTTTTACCGGGAAGGTGATACCGTTAATCGCACTTCCATCTGCATTGGAATGATAAGAGCCGCCGGCAAGGCTTGATGTTCTTGTTTTGTTCAGTGTTGCAGAGGAAAATACATCTACCGGAACAGAGTTATTTACATCTGCAGCGTAAAATTTATCATACGGAATGTTCATCAGGACATAGGATACCTGCTCGGAAGGTGTTTCTGTCGGAGTAGCTGTTGGTGTTGCGGTAGGTGTAGCTGTCGGAGTTACAGTCGGAGTCGGAGCTTTTACAAGAGCTTTTACTGCAGTATTCAGTGTGTTTGCTGCAGTATCAACAGCCGCCTGAGACTCTTTTGCAGAAAGAGCAGCTTTTGCTGCGGTAAGTGCTGTCTGAACAGCTTTCCAGGAATCTGCAGTGTAATCAGCTTCTTTTAATGCTTCGGCAGATGCGATTGCTTTTTCAAGAGCTGCAGTGTCTACTGCTGCTGGAGTTGGGGTTGCTTTTTGGGTTGCTGCAAGAGCCGCAGTTTTTACTGCATTAGACGTTCTGGTTGCACCCGATACGATATCCCATCCTTCAATATTTTCGATAGTTGCTGCCTGTCCAAGCAATTTGGTTTTAAAGCCTTTGCTGTTTGTAGCTGCTTTTTTAAAATATGTAGCATTTTCTGTATTGTATCCAGAACCAGGTGTTACTGCAATATCAGAAAACTTACCGTCTGCAACTGTGATTTTGACATTAACGTCATATTCATCCCATGCATTCTCATCCTCATCGTCTTCTGCAGTTCTGGTAACATGAGCCATAGACTCATAAGTGCCATCTGCCAGCACGCCACTTGTAGCATCCGCCAGTGCGGTTCCCGGGAGCAGGCTCATGGTCATGGAAGCTGCCATTACGGCTGCTAATGATTTTTTCTGAAGTTCTTTTCTTTTGATCATAACTTCCTCCTTTTTCCTTTTCCACAGTTTTGCAGGAAAAACAGGGGCAAAACTGTCCTTCATTATTATATTAGTTTTCGCTAATCAATAATTGTTTTAACTAACCGTAGATTATTCTACTAATTTTTGATCGTTTTGTCTAACTCTTAACTGATTATTTTTTCTCAAAAGAGGCACAGATTCTGCTTATTGAGTATTTTTACTATTTAATGATCCGATACTGTGAAGTTTGTGGGATGATTTTCGTTCCCACACAGAAAAAATTCCGTAGATATGGAGTTTTCACCGCGAAGAACTCTTTCGTCCCTCGCGTTTTACCGCAGAAAGAATGCGGTCCGAAAGGATTCCGATCAGCATTCCGGTGATGACTCCGGCCACGAGAAGCGCCGGCAGATAATAGAACAGTTTGCGGTTCTGCACCACGAGAGCCGCCACGCAGATCTGCGCGACATTGTGCGTCACGCCTCCTGCAATACTTACGCCGGTGATACTAAAGCCCTTGATGTGTTTCAGCAGAAGCATCACAAGAAAGCTCAAAAGCCCGCCAGCAAGGCTGTAAAGGATGGACATTCCATTTCCGAACAGATACCCCATCAGAAGAATGCGGGCGACGGAAATCATCAGGACTTCCCCTGCCGGAAGGAAAAAGAGGCCGACGACTACAACCAGATTGGCAATGCCGAGTTTGATTCCAGGAACACCGAGGTTGATCGGGATCAGTACCTCCACATAACTGAAGATCATGGCAAGTGCCATCAGCATGGCGCATAAGGCAATTTTTCTGCTTGCAGTGCGGCTGTCTCTCATAAATTCCAATTCCTTTCTTCTAAGCTGGTATTATTTTACAATCACATCCGGCGCATCGTCGGCGTCGTCCGTTGTGGATCCGTCACTTTCTACCTCCGCAACCAGCTTATGCGGCAGGCACACGATCGTCTCATTTACCCGGGAAATCGTACCCTGTCTTTTGCAGTAGCCGTCCGGGCAGTCAGCTTCTTCCATATGGACACTTCCGTTTTCGATCACCAGGACATTCGTTCCGTGACCCGTCTGAATTTTCACGGTCTGATTTTCTGCGAGTGAATACGTTCCGTAGACCTCGCCGTCCACCGTGACTTTCATGGTATTTCCATTTTCCGTTTTCGGCAGCCGAAGCGCCAGGGCAAGGATTCCAGCCAGGAGCAGAACGGCGCCTGCCAGAATCAGATCTTTTTTCTTCATATAGTTTTCCTTATTCTGAATCAGATGCCAGCCCATAACAGCAGTGTCAGCAGGAATACAGCACGGAACAGCGTAAAGAGGATTTCATTTCCGTGAAATTCCTTTACCCCGCAGCGGATATTACCTTTCGGACACGTATCAATACATTTCTGGCACTGGAAACAGTCGCCGGAAATCTCCACGTATCCATCGGATGGCAGTTCCACCGCTGACGGGCACTGTCTCGTGCAGGCGCTGCAGCCGCGGATGCAGTTTTCGCGTTTCCGGTGCAGAGTAAAGAACGGCAGGATCGGAAGCAGAGAAAAGACAGCTCCCATTGGGCACAGGAAACGGCAGAAAAAGCGCTCCTCAAAGAACATGCCGACCAGGATCAGCACCAGAAGAACAATGCCTGGAATATAAGAGGAAAGTCGGAAATTTCCCGCATGCAGCATGGAAAAGACATCCCACGGGCTTGTTCCTCTTGCTTTCTGATAAACTCCTGCAAAGCAGCAAAGAGCAATCAGAAGCAGAATGCCGTATTTGACCAGCGCCAGTTTTTTTGCCAGTTCCGGTTTGATGCGTCTGGGCTTCTTTTTACGTTTCTTACAGATTATACCATAAATTGCATGCATTGCATCCCCCAGACTTCCAAAAGCGCATGCAAAACCGCAGAAAAATCTTCCGAATACGATCGTAAATGCACAGACAAGGAGCAGAGCCGACACAAACGCGGTCATCTCAATTTTTTCACCCTGTCCAAGCTGCGTAAAAATGTATTTCACTCCGTTAAATGCAGCGGTAAATACTGACGGAAGAAACAGGAAATATAAAAGCTGGATTCCGGCACGCAGGCAGGAAACGATCTGTTTTCTCTTCTTTGCCGGTAATGTGGATAGATCTAAATTTTTCATGTTATTTCTCCGCCTTTTCTATTGCTTCCTGCGCCGCATTTCTGATACCGGTGGAGCTGAATGTTGCTCCGCTGATCGTATCAACATCGGCGGACTGTGCCTCAATAATCTTTGGAATGATCGCCTCCGCGTTTGACAGATACGCACTGTCCTCGCCGTCGGCGGATGTGATGGCAAGATCGGTAATCTGGCCGCCCTCTACGGTTACTTCAACTGCAATGGTGCCGCCGAAGCCGTCAGCTTCACCGTCATACGTGCCGTCCACGTACTGCCCTTCTGCTTCTGCTGCTTCACTTGCGGCCGTATCCGCCGTGTTGGATGCAGCTGCTGCGGCCTGCAGATTTTCCTTCTGAAGCTGGGTCGTCTCAAGCTCTGCCGAGAGCCGCGCGATCTGATCCTCTTTGTCTCTTTTATCGAGTACGGTATTGTAGCCGATCAGAACAGCAGCAATGACAGCGACATTCAAAAAACGAACAATCAATTGTCTCATCTGTTTTCCCCTTTATTGCGTTACTTTCGCAGCATCCAGCGCATTCTGGCATGCCTCAAGAATGGCTTTTGAGGAGCAGGTTGCACGGGAAACGGTGTCGATGTTTTCAAGCGTTCCGGTTTCCAGAATCTGAGCGGAAACGCCTTTGATTTTGGAGGTTCCTTCGGATGCGCGGCGGATGTAGGAGGCATTCTGACTGTCTCCGTCACCGGTGATGTTGCTTAACGCTACGATTTTATCGTTTTCAATTGTTACCGTCACGGAAAGCTGATAAGCGGTAAAATCTTCATCTTCATCCGGCTCGCAGACGGCAATCGCTGTGTATTCGCCGTCCTGATAGATCTTTTGTTCCGGAGTTTCCGTCGGGGTTGGTGTTGGCGTCTCAGTTGGCTCCGGGGTTTCGGTCGGGGTTGGTGTTTCCGTCGGTGTCGGGGTTGGATTTTTCTTTTCCTCAGTTACGCGTTCTGCCTCTTTTAAAGCTTCCTCGATTGCCGCAAGAATTCCCCTGGAGCTGTAGGTTGCGCCGGAAACGGTGTCAACTTCCAGTGTCTGGTTTTTCACAACGTCCTTTGCTGTCTGTTTTGCGCGTTTTAAGAATGCTTCGTCATCTTCACTCTCGGTCACGAGAATTGCCTTGATCGTCTCATCCTGAATGACAACTGCCGTTGTAATGTCTCCCAGATAGCCCTCGCCGGTTCCGTAGTAAATGCCTTCCTCGTATGGGAATTTTCCTTCCGGAATCGTTGTGGTTCCGCCGCTGCTCGTTCCGTTATCCGGAACGGTCTCGCCGTTTGTTGCCTTCTTCGCATTTTCCAGCGCCTGTTTTACTGCGTTCTGGATGCCGCGGGAGCTGTACGTTGCGCCGGATACGAGATCCACATCGGTTTTCTGTCCGTCTACGATGCGGTCCGCTACGACTTTGGCACGGTTGAAGAATGTCTCGTCATCTTCGTTTTCCAGAATCAGTACCGCTTTGATCGTCTGATCCTGCAGGGCTACCGCCACTTTGATGTCTCCCTGGAAACCGGCGGCCGTTCCGTAATAAATTCCGTCCTGATAAGGAAAACTTCCCTTGGATGCAGACGAGTTGTTATTGTTCTGGCCGTTATTCTGACTGTTGTTTCCGTTGTTTGTATTGCCCTGGCTTCCTCCGTTTGTACTGGAAGACCCGTTCACTGCCGCCTGACTTAAGGCACTCCGCACAGCTTCAATAATACCGCGGGAGCTGTATGTCGCGCCGGAGACCGTATCCACATTCGTACTCTGTGTTGAGATAATCGTCGAAATCAGAGAGGAAGCACTGGAAAGGTAGCTTGGCGTATCGCTGTTTTCCACAATATCAATCGAAGCAATTTTTCCGCCGCTGACAACAACGCAGACTTTCATTGTGCCGCCAAATCCTGTTCCGGTTCCGTAATACGTTCCATCCCGGTAGGCAGCCGGTTCTTCGATTTTAGATACTGTAACGGTTCCGCCGGCAGAGGCTCCGCCGCCTGCCGCTCCTGATGCGGATGCCGGTTCTGAAGTGTCCTCCTGACCGGTCAGTGCATTTTTCACGGCTGCAAGGATACCTTTTGAACTGAAAGTTGCACCGGAAACCGTGTCCACATCCACACTCTGGGATGCGATGATACGGTCGATAACTCCCTTCGCACGGTTCAGGAAAGCTGCGTCCTCGCCGGGAGCGCTTACAATCGAGATCGACTGAATCGTTTTGTCTTTCAATACGACAGAGACTGTAATCGTACTGCCAAAACCTGTTCCGCTTCCTTCGTACGTTCCGTCCGCCAGCTCAAAGCTGCCGGAACCGACGGCTGCGACAAGTTCTGCTTCGGTATCGGTTGTCTTTTTGGTATCGTCCTTCTTTTTTGTATCATCTTTCTTTTTCGCTGCATCGGTATCCTGTTCCGGCTCCGGTGTCACCAGTGCCTCCGGCTGCTCTACGGCGTAAACCGGTGCAGTGTAGCCGTTCAGCGAAATACCGGCACAGGCTGCTACGATAACTGCCGCGAGAGCCGGTGCAAATGCTGTCAGTTTTTTCCATTTTCCCATGGTTATGTATCACCGTCTTTCTTGATAATGTTTGTCTCGTGATCGGATGTGAAATCGTCAGCAATTCCTTCGGTTACATACAGAACGCCGTCCTCATCCTCCAGAATGGTGTCAAATTCATCGCTGTGTGCACGCCAGTATTCGGCCGCCTTGTCCTTCCCCATGATGAAAAGAGAAGTAGAAAGGCCATCCGCCAGTGTTCCGTCAGCACTTACGATCGTCACCGACACCAGACCGTTATTTGCCGGATGACCGGTCGATGGATCGATGATGTGATGATATTTCATGCCGTCCTGTTCGAAATACCGCTCATAGCCGCCAGAAGTAATAACCGCCCGGTCGGCCGTCGAGAGAATGCCGAGATAATCATCCTCCGCCTCCGGACTCTGCACGGCAACGCGCCATTTACTGCCGTCCGTTTTCGTGCCGACAACCTGAACGTTTCCGCCGAGGTTGATGAGCCCGCTCGTCACACCGCATTCCCGGTAAATATCGGCGATTCTGCCGGAGGTATAGCCCTTTGCGATTCCGCCGAAGTCAATTTTCATGCCGTCCTTGGCAAAGCTGATGGATGCGCTGTCCTTGTCGTATAGGATATCATTGGCATCGGTCAGCGGAAGGAGGCTTTCGATCGTCTCATCCGAAGGAATCGTATAATTTCCGGTTGTAAAACCCCAGGCGTCCATGATCGGATAAATTGCGATGTCGAAAACGCCGTTTGTGCTGTCATACAGATCCAGCGAGCGTTCCAGCAGATAGGTGGTATCCTCCGATAAGGTTCCGCCGCCGTTTGCATTGATCTGCGCTACTTCACTCGTCTTCTCTCCGGTCGACAGAAGTGCATCCAGCCGCTCAATCTCCTGCTGCGCCTGATCCACCGCCGTTTCTGCATTCGGACCATAGGCAGTGACCGTCATGTACGTATCCATCGCAAAAATATCTCGGCTGCTCGATGCATCTGCGGCATCGGAAGAAGCTGTGGATGATGCGGATTTCTGCGTGGAATTCTCTTCCGAAGCGTCAGAACTGCTCGAAGACTCCGAAACAGACGCCGGCTGTGTCTGACTTTCACTGCTCTCCGGCTGCGCTGCTGTCCCCGCACCGGAACATCCGCCGACCGTCATCACCATGGCAAGACAAAATGCTGCAACAATTTTCTTTTTCATAAATAAAACTCCATTTTTTCTTATGTTAGGAAATTCTAACTTTGGTATTATAACATTAACTCGTAACTTACGCTATGAATTACTTGATAAAAGTTTTTCAATTAGCGTTCTGCATCTGATAAATTTTCTCATTTTATGTACTCTAAATCAAGTGGATTTTACTGGAATTCAAGCACCGATATACAAAAAGCCCCCACAGCCGCATTGCTGCGGCCGCGGGGGCTTTAGAAATAACATTTTCAGAAATTACATATGATCGTGGCAGGTACGTGCAATTACGTCCATCTGCTGCTCTTTTGTCAGGTCGATGAATTTAACTGCATAGCCGGATACACGGATTGTGAAGTTTGCATACTCCGGTTTCTCCGGGTGCTCCATTGCGTCGATCAGTTTTTCGGTTCCGAATACGTTTACGTTCAGGTGATGTGCACCCTGCTCGAAGTATCCGTCCAGAACGTGTACCAGGTTCTCGGTACGCTCTTCGTCGTTGTGGCCGAGTGCGCCCGGGTTGATGGTCTGGGTGTTGGAGATTCCGTCCAGAGCGTCCTCATACGGCAGTTTTGCTACAGAGTTCAGGGAAGCAAGAAGTCCGCTCTTCTCTGCGCCGTAAGACGGGTTAGCTCCTGGAGACAGAGGCTCACCGGCTTTTCTTCCGTCCGGCAGAGAACCAGTTGCTTTACCATATACAACGTTGGAAGTAATGGTAAGGATAGAGGTAGTCGGCTCAGAATCACGATAGGTATGGCAGTATTTCAGTTTGTCCATGAAGGTACGAAGCAGCCATACAGCGATCTCGTCTGCTCTGTCATCGTCGTTGCCGTATCTTGGGAAGTCGCCGGTTGTCTCGAAGTCAACAGCCATTCCTTCTTCGTCACGGATAACTTTAACTTTAGCGTATTTGATTGCGCTTAAGGAGTCTACTACGTGAGAGAATCCTGCGATACCGGTTGCGAAGGTACGTCTTACATCGGTGTCGATCAGAGCCATCTCTGCTGCCTCATAGTAGTATTTGTCATGCATGTAATGGATCATGTTCAGAGTTCCAACGTACAGATGAGCCAGCCAGTCCATCATAACGTCGTATTTCTTCATAACCTCATCATAGTCCAGATACTCGCTGGTGATCGGCTGATATTCCGGAGCAACCTGCTGTTTTGTCTTCTCGTCTTTACCGCCGTTGATCGCGTACAGAAGGCATTTTGCAAGGTTTGCACGAGCGCCGAAGAACTGGATCTCTTTACCGGTCTCGGTAGCGGATACACAGCAGCAGATGGAGTAATCATCGCCCCATACCGGACGCATTACATCATCGTTCTCATACTGGATAGAGCTTGTCTGTACAGAAATATGAGCTGCATATTTCTTGAAAGCTTCCGGAAGGTGCTCAGAGTACAGAACAGTAAGGTTCGGCTCTGGTGACGGTCCCATGTTTTCCAGTGTATGCAGGAAACGGAAATCGTTCTTTGTAACGATAGAACGTCCGTCGATTCCCATACCGGCAACTTCCAGAGTAGCCCATACCGGGTCACCGGAGAACAGCTGATTGTAAGACGGAATTCTTGCGAATTTAACCATACGGAATTTCATTACCAGATGGTCGATCAGCTCCTGAGCTTCTTTCTCAGTCAGGATTCCTTTTTCAATATCTCTTTCGATGTAGATGTCAAGGAAAGTAGATACACGGCCAACGCTCATTGCGGCACCGTTCTGGGTCTTGATTGCTGCAAGATATCCGAAGTACAGCCACTGAACAGCCTCTTTTGCGTTTTTAGCCGGCTGGGAAATGTCATAGCCGTAAGACTGTGCCATAACTTTCATTTCCTGAAGTGCTCTTACCTGGTCTGCGATTTCTTCTCTTAACTGGAAGTCACCACGACGCATTCCCTGACGGTTGGTTGCAGCGAAATCTGCTTTTTTGCGCTCGATCAGGTAATCAATACCGTACAGAGCAACACGACGGTAGTCGCCTACGATACGGCCACGGCCATAGGTATCCGGCAGACCTGTCAGAATTTTATTGTGACGGGCTTTCATCATCTCTGGTGTGTAGATGTCGAATACACCCTGGTTATGTGTTTTGTGATATTTAGTGAAAATTTCATGAAGCTTCTCGCTTGGTTTGTAGCCGTAAGTCTCGCAGGACTGCTCAGCCATTTTAATTCCACCATACGGCATAAATGCACGTTTCAGCGGTTTGTCTGTCTGAAGACCAACTACCTGCTCCAGATCTTTCATGCTGTCATCGATATATGCTGCGCCGTAAGCTGTGATTCCGCTTACAACGTCTGTCTCCATATCCAGAACGCCGCCTTTTGCACGCTCTTCTTTCTGGAGTTCCTGTAATTTGCCCCACAGACGGTCTGTAGCCTCTGTTGGTCCCTCCAGGAATTTCTCATCTCCGTCATATGGAGTATAGTTGTTCTGAATAAAGTCACGTACGTCGATGCCTTCTTTCCAGAGTCTTCCGGTAAAGCCATCCCACTGTTCAAATTCTCTCATTTGCTTTGTTCCTTTCTGGTGTTATTTTGTTTCGTCACGCTCCGGCATCTTCTTTGCACCGGGCATGAACACCTCCGCATGCATAATATAACAAATCTCTGCTTTCCGCGCAAGATATGCACTTGAAAAAATACAAGGAAAACCACAAAATCTTGTATTTTTATAAGAACAAAATCTACATGTGGCGCTTTTCTTTTATTCCCCGTATCCGATTTCATATATCTGCTCTGCAAAGTCACAAATAACATATGTTCCATCGGAAAATTCACTCTTCTGTACGCTTCCGTCCGCCGTCATACACTCGTGGCGTACCAGTTCCAGGAGTGCCGTTTTTTCATGCAGCTCCGTTACAACGCGGCATCTTTCTGTCATCTCTTCCAGACTGATTTTCTCCCCGTCAAATGCACCATCTGTATTCGGATATGCGCCGTCCCGTACAAGATACGGTGCACCGCCTGCAAGAAGCGCATACAGCATATAGTCCTCGTCTTTTGAAACACGGTCCATCATCCACGGCTCGATTACGCAGTCATGATACACAAGATTAAAGAGCGGCACCGGGATTCCTTTTTTCGGTGTCTCTGCCGGGCGCAGCATAAAGTCGTACGGCGCATAATGGCAGAATACCAGATACGGAACGGCCCAGTCGCTGACCTCCTCGGAGCTTGAGAGAATCCCCTGTGATAGCAGCCAGGAGAAGCAGTTTCCGCGGTACGTATAGCAGTCTCTTCTCGTCATCACATGCTCCGGATTTGCGCACTCGTCGCCCTCGTTGCACGTAAACACATCGAGGTATGCACCGTCAAGCCGGATTCCGTTTTTCTTCAGCTCGGCAAAATTCCGTTTCACATAGAACGGTGCCTGCGTTGCACAGAGATAGCTCTGCGGTCCGCCCGCCCAGTAACTGTGTCCCGGTATCGTTCTATCCGGAAGGCGGCAGGCATAATTTTCATCGTACCTCGGCGCTGCATGGTAATAATCGCGGTACTGGTCGTGAATACCGAATTTGTAGCCGAAATCATGCATCGTATCGACAAGCGATTTCATGTCTTCCCATCCGCCGGCCGCTTGGCATGCCGGTGTGTAGTCCGGATGCTGGTTGTCATACCCCGGTTCTGCCCAGCCGTCCAGATGAAGATAGACTTTCTCTACGCCGAGATCATGAATTTCGCGGATCTGCTGTTCGCGCACGGAAAACGGCACTACGCGGTTATTTTTCTCCGGATTCTGCGGATCGAAAAAGCCGGACTCCGGCTGCACAACCGTCTTGATTCCCGTATGAACAAAACACGTTCCCACAAGATCGTGAATGGACGGATTCTGTACTGCCTTTTCTTTCAAAGTGCGCAGATGGCCCTGTTCCCGTACATACTGACGGTATGTTTTGCAGAGGTCGTTATAATCGCAGTCATTTAAAAACGTATAACGGAATACGCGGCGGTAATTCATTGTTCCAAGGCTTGGCTCCAGCCATGCCCCCACGCTGGTATACGGGCCGCCTGCCGGGTGCTCTGCCTGATAACCGGCGTTCCACGGTGTTGTACAGATCGCTGTATAGCCGCATCTTTCCTTCACCTGGCCAAACCACGGCATATAGCCGCCGGAGGTCTCAAATCTGCCGTCAAACGAAAGCTTTCCAAGTTCCGTCTTCCAGGTATTCGGAATCAGAAGTCCCTGTCCCTCGGTAAGGAGTGTATACCAGTCATCGCGCCCGTTTGTAAACTCCATTGCCGCCGGCCACAGCACCTTTACCGGATGCAGTCCCTCCTCGCAGAGCGGAATCCACTCCATCCAGAATGTTTCATCCACAGCTTCGATCCAGATAATCGTCTCGAAGGCATACGGTGTTCCCGCAAATCCCGCATAACGGCTCCGGATGCCGCATCCGACGCCGAAGGAATAGACCTCATGGGAAATCTCCTCTGCATCCAGGAAACGGTATGTTCCCTCTGCAAAAATCAGTTCCGGTGTCTTTTTCGGATCCGTATTCCAGACAACGCCGTCTTTTTCGATCCTAAGTCCCAGCGTCTCTTCATCGAGCATCACAGCAAGCGATCCGCTTTCTATTTTTTTCATCGTGTGATATTCCCCTTTTTCTTTATCATATGCGTTCCAAACACCAGAAAGGCGCAGAGAACCCGTCCGCCTTTCTCTGCACGGTTCCGGATTTTCTGCGCCTTTTTCCACCTAACTATCCTTTCGCAAACATGATTTTTCTGTTTTTCGTAAAAATCGTTATCCTCTGTTTTAAGCAATATTTGCTTGTTTCAGACGATTAGTAGTCTAAATAAAACCGGAATTTTATTTAGTTTGGAACTTGTTGTTGCTATCGTAAATCGTTGAATTCCTCGATTAAAGAGGCTCATGATTTAGATTTTAATACCCCATTGCTTTAACAATATCATCGTCTTTCAGCTCAACACCGACTCTTATTTTTTCGATAAGATCTCGCTGCCAATCTTCTAGTTCGTCCACTCTCCATTCACTGATCTCTTGTGCAACGAAGCAGCGTTCCCTATCCCATATACTTTCTTGCTTATCCTTGTCTGTATATGGGATAGATCTGTAATATGTTTTCTCACTAAATTCATACTTTACATTGAAATATAGATATCGGAAATATTCTGTGTAATGTATTTCTTTTGGGATTTCTGCACCATAATATTTTCCGTTTACTTCTTTGTAATGATATAGCTTCTGTTCAGAAAGCCGTATGTCAAATAACTCTTCGATTGTTTTATCTTTGTCTTCCGGGTGTTCTTTAAAGTGCTTTTCCTGCCACTCATCAAATAGATCAAAAGTATATGGTTGTTCGAATAGTCTTGATGTTTCTTTGCCACATATTTTTTCGCCAAAGAAATCTGCGCCACTTCTAAAACGCTCTATAATCCTTTTGTCCCTATTTGTTAAGGGCTTATTCTCCTGTATTTGTTGCTTAAATCTATGTGCCATAGACAGTTTAAGAACCCACTTTGTATATTCTGTATGTTCTTCTTCTGTCCATTCTGATTCAGGCTTTTTGAATTTTATGACATCTGGCTTAAAATTTTTCATAATATATCCGGCATAGTCTGCGACCGGAATTGTTTTAGGTATTTCGTTATTTATAATTATATTTCCTCCACATCTTCTTTTTCCCTGATATTTCCAAATGGTAGTTATTGGTCACAAGGGATTGTTCCCCACTTAAATGAAAATTTCACATCTTCTAAAGTAGGGTTTTTCTTTATTTTTACGAGATTTTTTAGGTATTCATTTAATTCTTTTTTGTTTTTTAGGTAGATTTTAGCTTTAAATTTTTTCATTTTGCCTCCATTAAAAAAGCGTATCACCGGTTTTGCCAGTAATACGCTTCGTTTTGTTGGTTGGTTTGCTACAGAATAATTGTTTTTACAAATTATAGAAAAATGCTAGTTACTTCTGTACACTAATATCCTTTCGCAAACATGATTTTTCTGTTTTTCGTAAAAATCGTTATCCTCTGTTTTAAGCAATATTTGCTTGTTTCAGACGATTAGTAAACTAAATAAAATCCGAATTTTATTTAGATTTTGTTGCTATGAAGTGTGAAAGCACTATTATTGTTGTCTTATTCTCGTTCAGCCCTTATACTATATATACAGCCTACCGCCATAGGTGAGTATTTAGAAAGGAGCTTTGAAAATATGGATAAGTTTGTCAAAATTCTTGCAAAAGATGAACCTTATATTACTCCGGATTGTCCTAATTGTAATAATGCGTTAAAAATTAAGACAGAAGATTTTTTCGGTGCTAGCGACAACTATGAAACAATTTGCCCCCACTGCAAGGGGAAAGTCACATTTTCCGGCATAAAGAAACAGCTTGACCAGTTAAAGAGGCAGTTTGAAAGTCTCGGAATAACATGGTAGTTATTGGTCACAAGGGATTGTTCCCCACTTGAATGAAAATTTCACATCTTCTAAAGTAGGGTTTTTCTTTATTTTTACGAGATTTTTTAGGTATTCATTTAATTCTTTTTTGTTTTTTAGGTAGATTTTAGCTTTAAATTTTTTCATTTTGCCTCCATTAAAAAAGCGTATCACCGGTTTTGCCAGTAATACGCTTCGTTTTGTTGGTTGGTTTGCTACAGAATAATTGTTTTTACAAATTATAGAAAAATGCTAGTTACTTCTGTACACTAATATCCTTTCGCAAACATGATTTTTCTGTTTTTCGTAAAAATCGTTATCCTCTGTTTTAAGCAATATTTGCTTGTTTCAGACGATTAGTAAACTAAATAAAATCCGAATTTTATTTAGATTTTGTTGCTATGAAGTGTGAAAGCACTATTATTGTTGTCTTATTCTCGTTCAGCCCTTATACTATATATACAGCCTACCGCCATAGGTGAGTATTTAGAAAGGAGCTTTGAAAATATGGATAAGTTTGTCAAAATTCTTGCAAAAGATGAACCTTATATTACTCCGGATTGTCCTAATTGTAATAATGCGTTAAAAATTAAGACAGAAGATTTTTTCGGTGCTAGCGACAACTATGAAACAATTTGCCCCCACTGCAAGGGGAAAGTCACATTTTCCGGCATAAAGAAACAGCTTGACCAGTTAAAGAGGCAGTTTGAAAGTCTCGGAATAACATGGTAGTTATTGGTCACAAGGGATTGTTCCCCACTTGAATGAAAATTTCACATCTTCTAAAGTAGGGTTTTTCTTTATTTTTACGAGATTTTTTAGGTATTCATTTAATTCTTTTTTGTTTTTTAGGTAGATTTTAGCTTTAAATTTTTTCATTTTGCCTCCATTAAAAAAGCGTATCACCGGTTTTGCCAGTAATACGCTTCGTTTTGTTGGTTGGTTTGCTACAGAATAATTGTTTTTACAAATTATAGAAAAATGCTAGTTACTTCTGTACACTAACTTACATAATCTCTTCTTTTTCTACGACTCTACCGTCTCTCCAGATTCTCTCCAGATCGTAGAACAGGCGGTTCTCCTCATCAAAGATGTGGATGACAACATCGCCGTAGTCCATCAGAATCCAGTTTGCGGTCTGATAGCCTTCGATCTGTTTTGGATGTACGCCGGCTTTTCCGAGTACCTCCTCTACGTTGTCTGCCATCGCCTGTACCTGGTTGCGGTTGCTTCCGCTGGCGATCATGAAATAATCTGCCAGAGTCGAAACATGGGTAATGTCCAGAATGCGGACATCCATTGCTTTTTTATCTTCCAGTGCTTCCAGTGCAAGTTTTGCAGTCTGTTTTGCTTCGCTCATTTATGCTTCCTCCTTTGCCGTCCGTTCCCGGTGCAGTGCCTCATAGAACTGATATGCCTGCTCCGTCATCGGGTCCATCGTCTTCGGGTTTTCCGACAGATACGCCATACTATCTTTTAAAATTTCATACATGCATTCGTCGATATCGGTGAATGCCAGCTTCCGAAGGCGGGTAAGGTGCGGCGCCTTGTTTCGTGCCGGCTCGATATAATCTGCGATATAGATGATCTTCTCCAGCAATGTCATATCTTCTTTTCCTGTCGTATGCCAGGTGATGGCACTTAAGATCTCCGGATCTTCCACCTTATACTTGTCCTTCGCCAGAAATGCACCGAGCTTGGCATGGATCAAAAACGGATTGTTCCGCTCAAACTCAGTGATTTCAATCTTATTTTTCTCACACATGGTGATTTTTTTCTTATTCGGAATGCATTTTGCACAGTCGTGAAGCAGTCCCGCGACACGGGCTTTTTCGAGATCCTCGCCCCATACCATCGCCATGGATGCTGCGGTAAACATCACACCGAGCGTGTGATGATAGCGGTCTTCATCGACTTCCTTCTGGAGTTTTTTGTCCAGTTTCCATAAATCGTACTGTTCCATCCTGCTCTTCCTCTAATCCTGATAGATTTTCTGCTCCTGAATGTAGGAAATCACAGAATCCGGCAGATAGTATTTCACGGATTTTCCTTCCCGGATCCATTCCCGCAGTTCGTGGGAAGAAACATCCAGATTCGGTGTGTCGAGTTTCAGAAAGGTACCGTGAAATTTTTTTGCATTTCGTTCCATACAGGCCAGAAGCTCTTTCTCTTTTGCCCGATCCCTGGTCGCCACAAGGATCTTTGCCGCGGCGCAGATCCGCTCTGGATTTTTCCACTCATCAAAATAGAACAGGGAATCCGCTCCAATGATAAAGTAAAACTCCGTGCACGGATGTTCCTTCCGCATCGCCTCAAGCGTCCGATAACTGTAGGTATAGCCCTCATCTTTCATCTCTTTGGTGCAGAGCACAAAATGCGGATTGGATGCGATGGCACGGCGCACCATCTCGACACGCTGTGCATCCTTTGCCCGTCCCGCCCGGTTCCGCTTATGTGGCGGATTTCCGGCCGGAAGGAACCAGACTTCATCAAGCCCGAACTGCTCGTACGCCGCCTCGCCAAGGATCAGATGACCGATATGAATGGGATCGAATGTGCCTCCCATAATGCCAATTTTTCTGTTTTTCTTTTCCATACGTTTTCCTCAAAAAGCGCCGGAACTGCAGCGGTATGCTCCGGTCCCGGCGGTTCTTTCCTGCGGATTATTTCGGAAGCTGAATTTTCTTTTTCTCTTTTTTGCCCTCTTTGTACAGCACGATCTTTTTGCCGATCACCTGTACGACCTGGGAATTGGTGCGTTCTGCCAGAACTTCTGCGATCTCTCTTGGATCATCGAGGCAGTTCTGCAGTACATTGATTTTAATTAGTTCTCTCGCCTCAAGTGCCTCTGCTACAGCAGCGGTATGCTCCGGCGTGATGCTGCTTTTTCCTACCTGCAGGATCGGTTCCATGGTCATGGCAAGGCCTTTCAGGTATGCTCTCTGCTTGCTGGTCATACGTCTCCTCCTTCGTTATTTATTCGTTCTATTTATAATAATCAAATTCAAATCCATACATCTTGACGGTATCGCCTTCCTGGATGCCGGCCTGTTCGAGTTCGTCTAAGATACCGGTATCTTTTAAGAACCGCTGGAAGAAAGCAAAACCTTTCTCGGAATCCAGATTGGTGTAGCCGAGCATTTTCTCGATCTTCGGTCCCTCGATGATGAAGCGGTGCTCGTCCTCCGGGTCCTGCTCGACGGTGTACGGCAGGTTCTCGGCAAGAAGCATATCCTCCGGGAAGAATTCCTGCTCGAAGACCATACGCTCTTTCGGAAGCTCATCGAGTTTTTTCTGTACGGCATATAAAAGCTCTTTTAAGCCTTTTCCGCTGACGGCAGAAATCGGATAAACCGGGATGCCTTTCGGCTCGAACTCTTTTTTCAGACGTTCCACCGGATCCTCTTCGCCCTCTTCTACATAGATCGCATCGGTCTTATTGGCCGCGATGATCTGCGGACGTTTTGCGATCTCCGGGTTATAGGCTTCGAGCTCTTTGTTGATCTTGTTGATATCATCCACCGGATCTCTTCCCTCGGTCGATGCAACGTCTACTACATGGATCATCACGCGGGTTCTCTCGATGTGGCGCAGGAATTCATGGCCGAGGCCGACTCCTTCCGATGCACCCTCGATCAGTCCCGGGATATCTGCGATAACAAATCCACTGCAGCCCTCAAGGTCTACGACACCGAGGTTCGGGGAAAGTGTGGTAAAGTGATAATTTGCAATTTTCGGTTCTGCATTTGTCACGCGGGAAAGCAGGGTCGATTTTCCAACGTTCGGGAAGCCGACGAGTCCGACGTCCGCGATGACTTTCAGTTCCATTCTTACTTCCAGCTCCTGTGCCGGCTGGCCTGGCTGGGCGTATTTCGGAACCTGCATGGTAGCGGTTGCGTAATGCATATTTCCGTTTCCGCCTTTTCCGCCTTTTAATACAACCTGACGGCGGTTTTCACCGGACATATCTGCGATGACTTTTCCGCTCGCAGCGTCCATAATGACGGTTCCTTCCGGTACTTTCAGGACAATATCTGCGCCGTTTCCGCCATGGCATCTGCGTTTTCCGCCCGGCTCGCCGTCGGTAGCAGAAAACTTTCTTCTGTGGCGGTAATCAACCAGTGTATTCAGTCCTTCGTCAACTTCAAAAATAACGTCTCCGCCTTTGCCGCCATCGCCGCCGTCCGGCCCGCCGTTCGGTACAAAAAGCTCTCTGCGGAAACTGACATGTCCGTCTCCGCCCTTACCGGAGCGGAGCAGAATTTTTGCTCTGTCTGCAAACATGGTATTCTCCTGTCTTGTTTTATCTAAATCCAAATCGGTCTGTTGGACCTTTAATTATTATTAACAAAAACGGCTTCAAACCTCTTAAGATTTGAAGCCGCACCTTTGTCTTACTCTTCTGTTGCTACCGGATATACGGAAACCTGTTTTTTGTCACGTCCTTTTCTTTCGAAAGCTACGCGTCCGTCAACCATAGCGAATAAGGTATCGTCTTTTCCGATTCCTACGTTCACGCCTGGATGAATCTTGGTTCCACGCTGTCTGTAAAGAATGTTTCCAGCCTTTACAACCTGTCCGTCAGCTCTTTTTGCTCCTAATCTCTTGGACTCGGAATCTCTACCGTTCTTGGTAGAACCAACTCCTTTTTTATGAGCGAAAATCTGAAGGTTCATATTTAACATGGTATTACACCTCCTTGAATGCGATCTCTAAGTATTGTGCTCCATAATCGCGGCGGATACTTTCGAGGCCCAGCAAAAGTGATTTTACAAGAAGTGCGGTACTTTCAGAATACCCATTCGGGAATGAAAAATACACATATCCATCTCCAGCTTCACTTATAATCAGATCCTCTGTCAATGTTTCCACGGAATTTACGGTGTTTACAATCAATGCGGAGACAGCGGCACAGATGATATCCTGCCCTTCCTCTGCATAGCCTGCATGACCGTTTGACTCCACGGAGATGTACTCGCCGTCAGACTCTGTTACGGTTATACAAATCATAAGACTTAAGCGTTGATTTTTTCAATCTTCACTTCAGTGTACTGCTGTCTGTGACCGTTTTTCTTATGATAACCAGTTTTTCTCTTATACTTGTAAACGATAACTTTTTTGCCTTTACCGTTTCCAACTACAGATGCGGTTACGGATGCATTTTTAACGTCCTCGCCAACTTTCAGTCCGTCATTGCTTACTGCAAGTACCTGATCAAAAGTTACGGTTTCTCCAGCTTCAACGCCAAGTTTCTCTACTCGGATAACATCGCCTTCAGCTACCTTGTACTGTTTACCACCTGTTGCAATAATTGCGTACATATGGCACCTCCCTATCAATTACTCGCCAGATTCGGTGGTCTTTCGACTCTTTTACCTCTCTGTGCGGCATACTTCTACAATATATCATCACGTCTGCTGTTTGTCAATAGTATTTTTCAGGAAATTGCAGATTTTTTTTCACATGCAATTGCCAGTGCGCCAGGTCCGATGTGGCAGGCAACGCTTAAGGACAGTGGATGCGCATCGACTTCAAAATCCGGGAAGGCTTCTTTTACTTCGACAATCCATCCATCGATTACTTCTTTGTCGTTTGCGGTATAGGCAATGTGAAGTCCCATGATGCCGGCTGCACGCTCTTTTGCGAAGCGTTTGTCCATATCTTTTTTCATAGCCTTGATCATGGCTTTCTTTGCCTGTTTCACACCGCGCGCTTTTTCAAACGCGTCAAGCTTCTCTCCCTGGATCGTCAGCACCGGTTTGATATTTAAAACGGTTCCGATCATGGCTGCTGCCGGCGTAACGCGGCCGCCTTTTTTCAGGTATTTTAACGTATCTACCATAATATAGATACTTGCATCCAGCGCATCCTCTTCCAGAATTGCTTTGATGTCTTTTGCTGCCACGCCGCGGTTTGCCATTTTCTTTGCATCCAGAACAGACTGCTGCTGCGTAACGGAGATTCTCTGGTTGTTGACAACCTGCACTTTTCCTTCGTAGTCCTCGGACAGCACGGTCGCTGTATCACAGGAGGTGGAAAGGCCGCTTGACATCGGAATGTAAACAATGTCATCGTACTCTTCGAGAATTTTGTTCCAGAAATCCATCAGATCTCCCGGAGACGGCTGAGATGTGGAAACAGCCGCATCCTCTGCCAGAATCTCGTAAAACTGTTCCTGTGTCAGGTCGATATCCTCAAACTGGATTTTTCCGCGCATGAAGAAAGGCATCGGAAGGACAAAAACGCCCAGCTCTTTCGCCTGACTCTGTGTAATACCGCTGTTGCTGTCGGTAGCAATAGCTGTTCTTGCCATAGTTCTTATTCCTGCTGTCTCTTGTTAGAGAAACAGCTTTTCCTTTCTGTAATATCGTGTAACGCTTGATTTGCTGTTATTCTATCATAAATCGTACCTGTTTTCTACCCGGCTTGGACATTTCTGCAAAATTGCCCAAACTGCTTTTGATTCTTTTTACATCATACCAATACCAAGGAAAAACAGTCCGCCAAGGATCAGCAGAATGGTCGGAATTACGATTTTTGCAATGGTCTTTTTTCTTCTCTCCTTCGGGAAAAATCCTTCGCTTTTTGTCTGCTGGTACATCAGAAGACGGCTTCCCATATAAAGACCGATCGGCATCAGCGCCGCTTCGATCAGATACATGCCGATGTACGTTTCCGTTGCGTATCCGCTGCCTGCTGCTGCGTTCCCCTGCGAGAACATATAGAGGAAGCTTGCCGCAATGCTCGCCACAATCGTCGATGCGTTATGGACGAAATGAAACAGCGAGCTGTAAAACATGTTGTCGGTCTTCATCCGCACATACGAGAGAACGATTCCCATCATCATCATCGGAAGAAAACGGACGATGCTCATGTGGAAAGCGCCAAAATAAACGCCCATCAGAAGCAGCATCACCCATTTCTTTTTGATTTCGCGCAGGCTGTACTGCAGAAGACCGCGGTGCAGTGCTTCTTCACAGATGGCCGGTGTCAGCGCAACGACAAGCAGCTCGCCGAAATAGGAAAGGCCCGCCATACTGCTGTCCATGGATTCCGAGAGGCTTGCGTATTCCTGCGGGAAAATCCATTCCATCAGAAGGAAAAGGGCAAGCACACCGCGGTACGTCACATACCACATCAGAATGGTTCCGAGGATTCCGGCTCCATCCGGCTTTTTTAATGGGAACACTTCTTTTAACGGAATATGAAGTGCCCGTACGACGAGAATGGATCCGATCAGGAATACAATGATCTCGTCCAGCGCATTTCCATACATCCCGCCTGCAAGAACCAGCGGGATTCCGGCGAGATTAAAAAGAACCATCAGAAAGGCAAACACCAGCAGGCCCTGCCATGGTTTCAGTATCTTTTCTTTTTCCGCCGGATGCGGCCGTTTTGCCGGCATCTGGTTTCGAAAGGGTTCGTAAAGATATGGGGTATCATTTTCATTGAGGTGAATCGGTTTCTTTTGTGGTTCCATATTCATTCCTCCTTTGTAAGGTCACTGTCATTTCATCTGTTCTGCCAGCGGCCGGCGGATTTTCTTTCTCGTCAGTTCCACGAGATGAAGCGCCGTCATATCCACAACTTTGGTCGGAACGGGATCTTCCCGCACAAGACCCTGCAGGAAGCCGAGAAGGCGCTCCTCCTGCTCTTTTTCCGGCATGTTGATAAAGTCAACCAGGATCAGACCGGAAATCCCGCGCAGGCGGATCTGGCGGGCGATTTCGCGGGCTGCCTCCTGGTTTACGCTGTACAGAAACGTATTTTTCCGTCCGCCGAGCTGCTTTCCGCTGTTCACATCGATCGCGGTCAGCGCTTCAGTCGGTTCGATCACGAGGAATCCGCCGGAAGGCAGATCCACACGTTTGTCGAGTGCCTGTTTTACGTGATTTTCGAGATTTTCTTTCTTTGTCAGTGTGGTAAGCTGATCCTCATACCAGGTCAGGCGGCAGTCGTGAAAATCATGGCGCTCCAGATATTCTCTGCAGATCTCATACGTTTCTCTGTCATCTGTCACAAGTTCTGAAACTGACGGTGCATACCGTTTGACGAGCTCCGGCACGGCATCTGACGCCCGATACAGGCAGGAGTACAGGCTCCGCATCGTTCCATACTGGACAATCCGCGCGAGTTTTTCGGACAGCTCGAGATATTCCTGCCGGATCTCTTCTTCCGAAGCATCAGCGGATGCGGTGCGGAAGATCACGCCAAACGGAAGGCTTCCGCCGGAAAGCTCTGGAAACATCCGGCTTCCCAGTTCTTTTAACCGTTTTTTCTGCTCCGGCAGAAGGCGTCCCGAGCATGAGATTTCCGGCTTTCCATAATAGAGCGCCAGGGCACTTCCCGAAAGAGAAAGTTCTGCTGTCGCCGACGGAAGCTTCGTTTTCTGCGCTTCCCGCTGGATCTGCACGACAATTTCATCTCCGACATGCAGTTCCGTTCCCGGTGCTTTTTTCAGAAGATACCCTTCTTTTACACGGGACAGATCAAGAAAACAGCTCTGCTGCTCCGCAAACGAGACAAATGCCCCGCGGATCCCGGGCGCCAGTTTTTCCACCCGGCCGACATAGATATTGCCAAGCAGCGTTTCCTTCTCCCTGCAGAGGGCCGTCAGTTCGACCGGTTTTTCTCCTTCCACCAGCGTGTGTACCAGGTAATCTTTTCCCTCCCACGGCAGATGGGCAATGACAACTCGTTTACTCAACTTCTTCTCCTAATGCTTCCAGCGGAACCAGCTTTCGCTCTTCTTCCGTTCCGATGTCTGCGTAAACTTCCTCGCGCAGAATCGTGTATGCAAACGGCGGCAGTTCAACCCCGCACCATTTGCAGAACGCTTCCATCACGAGCTCCGGTTTCAGGTTCGAAACACTTCCGGTGGAGAGCTGCATCCAGACACCACTTTTCTTTGCTTTCATATCGTAAATCCATGGGCGGATATCGGTCAGCTTTTCGCTTCGTTTTGTCTTTCGCATGATCTCAATCTGCGGAAGTGCAAAAAACACCGGTACTTTCGTTTCCAGATCAATCTCCGGCATTTTTCCCTCGCGGAACTGCACGAGATAATCGGCTCCTGCTACGAGAGACATTGCCTTGCTTGCTTTTCCATCCGGCACATGGCGGGCGGAAAGCACTTCCATTCCCTCAACCATCGTCGCATTCAGACGTTTTACAATCTCGTCGGTTTTCATATCTTCCGCGAGCACCATATCGAAATATTCACCGGTGCTGCTGATGCCGACACCGAGCGGAGAAGCAAACGACAGCAGCATGTGCGGGCTGAAGCCCTCGGAATAAGCGATCGGAAGTTCTGCACGGCGGATTGCTTTCTGGAAGTAACGCATCACATCCAGATGACCCACAAATTTCATCACACCTGTTTTGGCAAACTTAATTCTGATTTTCATAGCAGACACCTCCTCCGAATGATTTTGCTCCGCAGCCGGAACACTGCATCTTACAGTTCGGGGTAACGGTTTCTTTCTGTGCCCGCTCCCATTCGCGGATCAGGAATTTTTTCGTCACGCCGATATCAAGGAAATCCCACGGAAGGATCTCATCGGTGCTGCGCTCACGGCAGGCATAGAACGAAACGTCAATGCCGGTCTCTGCAAACGCTTCTTCCCAGGCATCTTTCCGGAAATACTCGGACCAGGCATCGAAAATAGCACCTTTTCTGTACGCTTTTTCAATAACTTCGGCACATTTCCGGTCACCGCGTGCAAGGAATCCCTCCAGAAGGGAAATATCTGCCTCATGATAAATGTAACGGATGCTCTTCTGATTCAGCTGTGCGCGGACCTCTGCCTTTACAATCGCCGCTTTGTCAAGAAACTCCCTCTCCGTGTTCATCGGTGCCCACTGGAACGGGGTGAACGGCTTCGGGATAAAGAACGAGGAGCTTGCCGTAATCTGGCATTTTCCGTTTCTCTGGTCTTTCGGAATCTCATAGTAACGCTCTGCGATCTTTTCCGCCAGATGCGCAATTCCTTTGATATCATCCTCGGTCTCGGTCGGAAGGCCCAGCATGAAATACAGTTTTACTTTATTCCAGCCGCCCTCAAACGCTTTTCCGGCTCCGTCGAGAATGACTTCCTCGGTCAGACCTTTATTAATAACATTCCGCATCCGCTGGCTTCCCGCCTCCGGTGCGAAGGTCAGGCTGCTCTTTTTGATATCCTGTACCTTGCTCATGACATCGAGGGAAAATGCGTCGATTCGAAGAGACGGAAGGGAAATATTGACACCTTTTTCCGGGCAGCTGTCGATCAGATAGTTGACAAGCTCCGGAAGATGGCTGTAATCACTCGAGCTCAAAGAACTCAACGAAATCTCATCGTGGCCGGTATTGCGCAGCATATGGGTCGCAAGTTCTTTTAACTTCTCCACATCGCGCTCTCTTGTCGGACGGTACACCATACCCGCCTGGCAAAAACGGCAGCCGCGGATACAGCCGCGCTGGATCTCCAGAACGACACGGTCCTGTGTTGCCTTGATAAACGGCACGACCGGTTTCTCCGGATACGTTGCCTCGGTCATATCCATGACGAGCTGTTTTTTGATCTTTTCCGGTGCTTCCGGAATGGACGGCGTAAAGGCCGCGATCGTTCCGTCCTCGTGGTACGTTACTTCATAAAACTGCGGTACGTAAATACCAGGGATCCGGCATGCCTTTTTCAGGAAATCCTGACGGGTTCCGCCGTTCTTTTTATTTTCCAGATACGTGTCAAAAAGCTTGTCGTACACAACCTCGCCCTCTCCGATGTAAAACAGATCGAAGAACGGAGCGATCGGCTCCGGATTGTACGTACACGGGCCGCCGCCGATAACGATCGGGTCCTCGTCGGTACGCTCCACCGCATGCAGCGGGATTCCGGCAAGGTCGAGCGCCTGCAGAACGTTCGTATAACACATCTCATACTGCAGGGTGATAAACAGGAAATCCTCGTTTTTCACCGGCTCCTGGGATTCCAGGCCGAACAGCGGAATGCTCTGTTCCCGCATCACGCGGTCCAGATCCGGCCATGGGGAATAGACACGCTCACACCACATGTCCTCACGTTTGTTAAACATATCGTACAGGATCTGGATGCCAAGGTGGGACATACCGATCTCATACACATCCGGGAACAGGAATGCGCCGCGCAGGGCTACTTTCTCTTTGTCTTTTACGACACTGTTGAATTCATTTCCAATGTATCGCGCAGGCTGCTCAATCTGGAGCAGCACTTCTTCTGGCAATGCTAATTTTCTCATGCAATTCTCTCACTTGTTCTTATTTTTATTTGTCCAGATACGCCGCAAGCAGTTCCAGCGTATTCTTCACGCCGTCCACATGGCTTCTCTCATATCCATGGGATGCGTACACACCGGCGCCGATCAGGGCATGGCGTGCGTCTGCGCCGCCGCGGAGCGTTGCCTCCACGTCAGAGCCGTAGTGCGGGTAAACATCCGCCGCATAGTCGATTCCGTTTGCTTTTGCCGCCGCAATCAGCTCACCGGTAAAATCGTAGCTGTAAGGGCCGCCGCTGTCTTTGACGCAGATGGATACCTGATGCTCTTTACACTCCAGTCCGTCGCCGACACAGCCCATATCAACAGAAAGGATATCCGTCACACCCTCCGGCACGGAAGCAGATCCGCCGTGGCCGACTTCTTCGTACACGGTGATGTGCTGATAAACCGGACGGGACGGTGTGATATTTTCTTCTTTTAAATACTTCGCATAGCCGAGCAGGATTGCAACGCTCAGTTTATCATCGAGAAAACGGCTCTTGATGTATCCCTTCTCGGTGATGCGGGTTCTCGTCTCAAAGCAGACGATATCACCGGTCTCGATGCCGAGCGCTTTTGTCTCCTCTTTGGAGAAGACCATCTCATCCAGAACGACCTCCATATTGTCGTAGGTGCGGTCCTGCTGGTCGTAGGAACCGTTGACATGGATCGACGGGTTGTTCATCTGGAAGCAGCCCTCGTACCGTTTTCCGTCTCTTGTGATGACAACGCAGTTTTCCGTCTCCGCATTGTTCGGATTCATACCGCCGAGCGCGGTGAGACGAAGACGGCCGTTTCCTTTCACTTCCGCTACCATGCCGCCGAGCGTATCGGTATGTGTCTCCACAAGGACACCGCCGTTTCCTTCACAGCCTTTGGCAAGCTGCACCAGAAGGCCGCCCTTTGTGGTGATCACCGGCGCATAGCCCATCGCTTCGTACTCTGCTTTCAGCCATGCAATGGCATCTTTCGTGTAGCCGGTCGGGCTGTCGATGGAGAGCAGTTTTTTCAGTTTCTCTGTTATAAAATCAACATAAACCTTTGTATTTTTCATGTTTCTTCCTCCATTTTTGTTTCTGTTTTTTCTTCTTTTTTCGAAACATTTTGAAACAGAAACTGCAGATTTTTTTCTTTCCGAAAAAAGATCCTGCCCTTCATCATACCACAGAAATAAATTGGATACAACCATCGGAAAACGGAAAAATGGAAATAAGGAAAATGTAACTGGACAAACTACCCTATGCCATGCTATGTTTGAAGAGGGGGATACATTATTAGCTGTTATTCAAAAAAGTTTCTTCTATAATAAAATAAAGGTCGCCTCAAATTCAAATAAAGGGGCAAAAAAATGGACACAAAAGAACAGGCATCGCAGCCTGCATTACAAACGTTAAAAGAATATGCTGTCATTACCGCAGCTGTTCTGATCATGGACATTGGAATTTATGTTTTTAAATTCCCTAATAATTTTTCTTTCGGCGGTGTATCCGGTATGGCCGTTGTCATCTGCCGGTTTCTTCCGTTCACTGCCTCACAGATCAACCTTTTTATCAACCTGCTGCTTCTGCTGGTTGGTTTTGCTGTGCTGGGGCGGAACTTCGGCGTCAAGACAGCCTACGTGACCGTGCTTTCCTCGGTTCTTCTGAACATTTTTGAAAAGCTGTTTCCGATGGCACATCCGCTTACCGATGAGATCATGCTGGAGCTCTGCTTTGCCATTATTCTTCCGGCACTGGCGGCAGCACTGCTGTTTTTTGAGAATGCCTCCGGCGGCGGCACAGACATCATCGCCATGATTATTAAAAAATATTCTACAATGAATATTTCCACTGCCCTGCTGGTGACCGACCTCATCGTTGTCATCCTTGCTTTCCTGATTTTCGATACCTTAACCGGACTTTGTTCGGTTCTCGGTCTGATGGCGAAAACACTGCTGATTGACAAAACGATTGAGCGGATGAAGCTGAATAAATTTTTTACGATTATCTCCAACAATCCGCAGCCGATCTGCGATTTCATCACAAAGGATCTCAATCACAGCGCAACCCTTTACGACGCCGTCGGCGCTTACTCCGACCAGCAGCGGACAGTCATTCTCACGGTTGTGGATGTCAAGCAGGCCGTCTATCTTCAGCGGTTTATTCATGATACCGAGCCGACCGCGTTTATTGCGATCACAAAGAGCAGCGAAATTATCAGAAAAGGCTTCATGAGTTATGTCTGATCGATTCAAACCATATTTTTTACGCAAAAAATCCGAAGGTTTTTGACGCCTTCGGATTTCTTTGTATGTGCTTATTCTGTTTATTTCTCTTCTGCTGCTTCGGTATCTTCTGCCGGTGCTTCTACGTTGTGGGAAGCCATCAGACTTACGACAATGGATTCCGGATTGGTCTTTATGGTGATATCCGGGTCAGCGGCCAGGGACAGATCTTTGACGCGGATGACATCACCGATCTTCATCTCTCCGACATCGACCATTACCTGATCGACCAGGGATGCCGGGTATGCCATGTAGGCAACCTCGTTCAGATCCTCCTGCAGAACGCCTTCTGCGATCTTTTCATGGTTTACAAGGACAATCTCTGCAACGGAATGAACTTTCTCGTTGCTGACCAGTGCCTGGAACTCGATCGAATCGATCTGTCCGGCTACCGGGTTATAATCAACATTTTTGATCAGGACATCGTATGCGGTTCCGTCGACATCCAGCATAATCTGGCTGCCTTTGTGGTCTGTCTTCAGCAGTTTCTCGACATCTCTTTTTACCATCTTAACTGGAATGGATTCTTTCATCTCTCTGCCGAATACATTGCCGACAACGTATCCTTCTCTTCTGAGTCTTTTTGCTTTTACATCCAAACTTCTCTTTTCAGCTTTTAAAGTATTCATTTACCTTTTCCTCCAAAAATCTGATTCTTAGCAGGCTTCTTATCTTGTGAAGGGTGTTAAGTTTGCTTTGCCTTGTGGCTATGAATAAGTTTCTTGGAACAGGATGTTTGGGAACATGCAAGGAAGAATTGGTTTCTTGTTGATTCCTTTTCTTTGTTCTATTTGTAATATAATACCACGAACACAATTTGTCAACCCGGATTTTCCGATTTCACAGTTTCTTCACATTTTCAGCACGCTTCCTTATATTCCATCAGTTTCTGGCGTGCTGTGCGGTTCAGACTGCGCGGTACAGCAATCTCAATCGTCGCATAATGATCACCGTGCACGTTCGCATCTTTCATCGATACCATGCCCTTGCCGCGCAGACGGAGCTTACTGCCGGACTGTGTTCCTTCCTTGATTTTGCAGACCACATCTCCGTACAGTGTCGAGACACGCGCTTCGCCGCCAAAGACTGCCGTTGTGTATGGAATCTGAATCGTCGTGTAGATGTCCATTCCGCGCCGTTCAAAACCTTTCTTTTCTTCTACATTGACCTTCAAAAGCAGATCGCCGCGGCGGCCGTTTGATCCTGTATGGCCTTTGCCGCGCAGACGGATGCTCTTTCCGTTCTCGATACCGGCCGGGATTTTAACCAGCAGCGTATTGGTCGTTCCATCCGGGTTCCGCAGGGTAATCTGTTTTTCACAGCCCGATGCCGCTTCCTCCAGGCGGATCGAAACCTCAGCGTGCAGATCGAGATCCTCTGCCGTACCGCGGCCGGAAAATGCATCCTCAAACGGATGTCTGCTGCTTCCCGAACGCGTATACCGCTCGCTTCCGAATCCACGGCTTTTGCCATGAAACATCTGATCAAAGAAATCGCCGAACATATCGTCCGCGTTTCCTTCAAAGTGAAATTCGTGATAGCCGCCGTTGTTTCCGCTTCCGCCGAACGGGTTTCCATACGCACTGCCGTACGGATTTCCACCGCCCTGCTGGCTGTACGCGCTGGCTCCCTGGTCGAACGCCGCGAATCCGAACTGATCGTACATTTTCTTCTTTTCCGGATCGCTTAAGACAGAATACGCTTCTGTCACTTCCTTAAATTTCTTTTCCGCATCCGGGTTTCCCGCATTCGTATCGGGATGATATTTTTTCGCCAGTTTCCGGTATGCACGCTTGATTTCTTTCTCGTCTGCATTCCGGCTGACGCCTAATACTTCATAATAATCTCTTTTTGTTTCCATCATCAGGCACCTCCAGTCAAGCCTTTTCCTGATTTCCCAGGTGAACAATTCCTGGCTCTCTTTATCTGTTCTATTTGTACTATAACACGCATTTTTTACACTGTCAATTCTTTTCACGGAAGATTCAAAATTCCTATACGAATTGAAAAACCTGCCGTGCACTGTTACAATAAGAGATATACGATTCTCACGATTTTTTATGGAGGTACTTGATTGATGCATTCCATTTTCTGGTTCCGCACCCGGCAGTGGGTGTTGAGCCGCGTTCTTCATCTGACAGAGCATAAGAAACAGACACTCCTTGCAGCACCGGATGCCGTTCTGCTGCTCCCCGCGTTATTCCGGAAACGCCGGATCTCCCGGATTCTCCTGGTGACTACCCCCGGCTTTGTCCGCCGCGGAACACTGACGTCTCTGCTGGATGGCTGTAAAAAAGAAAACATTTCCGTCACCATTTTCTCCGAAATCGCCCCGGATCCGCAGATTGAGAGCGTGGAACAGGGTTTCCGTCTTTATCAGCAGATTCAGGCTCAGGCTATCCTCGCCATCGGCGGCGGATCCGTTCTCGATACAGCAAAGCTGATCGGTGCCCGCGTCTGCTGTCCGAAAAAGACGGTTCCTGCGATGCGGGGCCTCCTGAAAGTCCGTCGGAAACTTCCGCCGCTGTTTGCCGTGCCGACGACAGCCGGAACCGGTTCGGAGGCAACGGCGGCAGCTGTCATCACAGACTGTATCGACGGGAAACCATACAAATACGCCGTCAATGACCTCTGTCTGATCCCGGATACGGCAGTTCTCGATCCGCGTCTTACGATCAGCCTCCCGTCCTCTATGACCGCAGATACCGGTATGGATGCCCTGACCCATGCCATGGAAGCTTTTCTGAACCTCTTCGCCTCCCGCAGCGTGCAGAATGCATCCATCGAGGCAGTCTGCGAAAATTTCCATGCCCTGCCCGAAGCCTGGCGTGACGGCTCCCGTCTTGCCGCACGGCAGGAAATGCTTCATGCATCGTATCTGGCCGGTTTCGCTTTTACCAACAACTTTGTCGGCTACGTCCATGCCATTGCCCACGCCGTCGGTGCACTGTACCACATTCCGCACGGAAGAGCCAACGCGGTTCTGCTGCCTGCTGTTCTGCGCGAATACGGTTCCTGCATTGCGCCTAAACTTGCCGTTCTCGCCGATGCGCTTTCTCTCGGCGGAGATACCGTTTCTGAAAAGGCTGAGCGGATGATTGCAGCTATCGAGGCTATGCGCGATTCGTTTGACATTCCATCCACTCTGCCGCACCTTTCGCCGAATGATTACACAGAAATAGCACGCCGTGCTTTAAAAGAAGCAAATCCCACCTACCCTGTTCCGCAGATCTGGGATTCTGAAAAAATCTTTTCTGTGCTCCGCCGTGTACAATCCTAAAGCCGCTGTTTTCTCGAATTTAAATTTGACAGAACGCAAAAAACATGGTAATTTATTAGAGATATCGCATAGAGGAGTGAATAAAATGAATAAAAGAACCATGAAAAAAATGGCCAAAGCGAAACAGCAGGCTGCAGAAGCTGCAAAAACAGCGGAAACCGTTGTAAAGACAGCGGCACCGGCAAAAGAAGTAAAACCAACGACTGAAAAAACCTTACATACAGAAGCAGCAGAAGGAAAAGCAGAAGCTGCAAAAGAGCCGAAAAAAGCAACCAAAAAAGAAACCGTTAAAAAAACAGTAAAAAAGGAGACCACGGAAACCATGGCAGAAGCAACCAAAACCCCACGTAAAATGACAAAAGTATCTGATACCGTTCTTGAGATCTTCGAGACAAAAGTATCTATGAAAGACCTCGAAGCAGTCATCAAAAAAGAAGTAAAAGCAAACGGATTAAAAGGCGAGATCAAAATCTACCTGAACGCAGAGCAGAGAGCCGCTTACTACACCGTAGACGGACAGGGATCTGACGATTTCAAAGTAGATCTGACCACTCTTGCTGAATAATTTTTCTGTCAGCTGATCTATCAGAACAGACCAAAAGCGGCATGTCCGAAACAAAGTCTTCCGGATTTTGTTTCGGGCATGTTTTTTGCTGTCTGTTCCCAAACCTAAAAAACGACAAGGTATTTTTCTATGAAAACTGTAAACCATCTCGGAACCGACCCGATCGGAAAACTGGTTCCCCGTATTGCTTTTCCGAGCATGCTGGCACAGTTCGTGAGTGTTCTGTACAGCATTGTAGACCGTATGTACATCGGCCACATTGCCTCTGTCGGTGATCTGGCGCTCGCGGGTGTCGGCGTCTGCGGTCCCATTCTCACCATGATCGGCGCGTTCTCCTCCCTCATCGGGGTCGGCGGCGCACCGCTGCTCGGCATCCGGCTCGGAGAGAAAAATGAAAAAGAGGCATCCCGCATCCTGGCTAATGCGTTTCTGATGCTTGTTTCCCTGTCCCTCGTTCTGACAGCCGCGGCGCTTTTTTTAACCCGCCCGATGCTGATGGCATTCGGAGCCAGCACCGTTACGTATCCTTACGCCAGAGCCTATTTTATGATCTACGTTTCCGGCTCTGTGTTTGCGCTTTTATCGACCGGCCTGAACCAGTTTGTGATCTGCCAGGGCTTTGCCAGTGAGGGAATGAAATCTGTTCTGCTAGGCGCCGTCCTGAATCTGCTGCTGGACCCTGTGTTTATCTTCGTTCTGCATCTCGGCGTGCGCGGCGCAGCAATTGCAACCGTGCTCTCCCAGATCGCAAGCTGTCTGTATGTGCTGCATATTCTGTTCGGAAAGACGATTCCGATCCGCATCACCTTCGGCGGGTATTCATTTGCGATCATGAAACGCATTCTGACAGTCGGTTTTACTCCGTTTCTAATCATTGCCATCGACAATGTGATGATCATTGCGATGAACGCCGTCCTGCAGCAATATGCACCCGCCGGACAGGGAGACAGCTTCATCACCTGTGCAACGATCGTTCAGAGCTTTATGCTGATTATTACGATACCGCTCGGCGGAATCAGTGGCGGAACGCAGTCAATCCTCGCATACAATTATGGAGCTGGAAATTCCAGGCGTATTCTTGAGGCACAGAAAACCATCATCGCACTCTGTGCCGGATTTACGACCTTGATGTTCCTCGTCTCCAATGCCGCCGGAACACTGTTTGCGCAGCTTTTTACTTCCGATCCGCAGATCGTCTCGATGGTGGTCCGCGCGATTCATATTTCGACACTCTCAGTCATTCCGCTCGGCATTCAGTACGAGATTGTAGACGGCTTTACTGCAATGGGCTGCGTGCGCTATTCGTTTGCACTCTCCTTCTTCCGGAAATTCGTCTACTTTACCGCTCTGTTTCTTCTGCCGCGGTTCTTTGCACTGGAAAACATCTTCTACGTGGAACCTATTTCCGACCTGATCGGGCCGGTTGTCTCAATGATTGTTTACTGGACTTCGATTCAGAAGATTCTGAAACAGCGGGAAGAGGCGGTACGGCTGATGCACACAAAAAAAGCATAAAAAATCTCATATCAAAAAAGCTGTTCTTTTCCGCGGAGTTTTCAAAACTCTCACCAGAAAAGAACAGCTTTTTCTGCTTCTGTTAAAATGTCTTCGGCATCGGAACGGTTTCCTGTACTTTCAGACCGTATTTTGCTGCCAGCTGCAGTGCCTTCTGTTCCGTCTCCGGATTCCAGACGGCTTTCGGCGTATGGGCATCACAGCCGAAAACGGCGGTGTTTCCTTCTTCGCCGGCGATCTTCCAGAACTTCTCGTTCGGATACCATCTTTCTTCCATCAGACCAAGGAAATTGATCTCCAGCGGAATGTTTCTCTTTTTCACCTCACGGCAGAGTCTCCGGTATTCCCGGTCGAACACTGCTTCGTCGCCGTTGAATAAAAAGAGATCCGGGTGTGCCAGATACAGGTATTTTCCGGTATCGATGCCTGCCAGGCACTGGTCCACATACTGTTTCAGGTAGCTTCCGTCTGTTGTTCCATGGCCGCTGTAGAGAATCTTTTCGATCTCATTTCCCAGGCTGTGCTGGCCAAGCACAAAGTACTCAAACGGATAGTCCGACAAAAAATCAATCAGCTGATCCCAGAATCTCGGGAAATACTCTGTTTCGAGTCCGAGATGGATTTCAATATCCTTGTCATACTCTTTTTTCAATGCCAGCACGGTGTCTACATAGCCTTCCACCTGATCGAGCCGCATCCGCATGCCGGAATCGTAGCCGTCCGGGAACGGATAAGGCGAATGGTCGGAAAAACCGAGAATTTTAAGGCCGCCCTCAATCGCGCGCTCCACATACTCCCGCTCCGTTCCGTCCGCATGGCGGCACCGCCATGTATGGGTATGATAATTTGCAATCATGATCTGTAACCTTCTTTATTTTGTATCTTATTCTGCTGCTTCTTTGGAGATATCCGTTCCAAAATATTTTTCCGAAAGCTCTGTCAGTGTTCCTTCTTCTGCGAGCTCGCCAAGTGCTTTGTTGACTGCCTCAAGCAGCGTCTTGGTCTCATCGCCTTTTTTCATCGGAATACCGACTTTTGTGGATTCCGGATCGAGACATGCAATTTTGATCTCTGCATCCGGGTGTGCTTTCATATAATCGTAATACGTTACCTCTGCGTTCAGAGTTGCATCGATACGGCCGCTTAAGAGAAGCTCGAAAGTCTGCTCCAGATCGTCAACACCGGTAACGGCTGCGCCATATTTCTCGGCAACTTCTGCATACGTACTGGAAATGGTGTTCGCGGTGCTCTTTCCGTCGAGATCCTCCATGGACTGGATTTCATCGTTAGCAGAGTTTACGATAACAGCGGTGCGGTTGTATGCGTATGGATCGGAAAAGCTGTATTTCTCAGCGCGCTCCTCTGTGATATCTACGCCGTTTACCATGATATCGTACCGGCCGGAATCGATTCCTGCAAGAAGGCCGTCCCACTCACCCTCTACAAAGGTTGCTTTCACGCCGAGTTTCTCTGCGATCTGCTGTGCCACTTCTACGTCATAGCCGACCAGGTTGTCGTCCTCATCGTGATACGTCCACGGTGCCCAGGTTCCTTCCATTGCCACAACGATCTCACCCTTGCTCTGGATCTGCTCTAAAAGATCCCCAGACGCACTTGCAGAAGATGCTGATGAAGAGGAAGAAGCACTGCTGTTATCTGCCGTGCTGTTTCCGCATCCGGTCAGTAAAAAGGATGATGTCAGGATACCTGCCAGAAATACTGCTGCCATTTTCTTTTTCATAATATTCGCCACTCCTTTTTTGTTTTGTTCTGGAAGAAGCTGCCTTTGCTTCTTCTGTTTTCTTTATTGCAAACTGTCCGGATTCCGTGCTCCGGGCAGGATTTGCCGCTTTGCGGGATACCTTACTCGTAATGCTGTTCAATATTCTGCAAAAATGTTCTCGTCCGCTCTTCCCGCGGATTTGCGAAAAATTCCTTCGACGGACCTTCCTCAACGACAACGCCGTTTTCCATAAAGACAACTTTGTTCGAAACGTTTCTTGCAAAGCCCATCTCATGCGTGACAACGAGCATTGTCATTCCCTCTTTGGCAAGCTGGCGCATAACACCAAGCACCTCGCCGGTCAGCTCCGGGTCGAGTGCTGAGGTCGGCTCATCAAAATAGATAATTTCCGGATCGGTTGCCAGTGCACGGGCGATTGCCACCCTCTGCTGCTGTCCGCCGGAAAGCTGATGCGGATAGTAGTCCGCACGGTCCAGCATGCCTACTTTTTCAAGCGCTGCACGCGCTTTTTCCTCCGCCCTGGTTTTTGGCATTTTTCTGCCGATGATCAGGCCCTCGGTTACGTTATGAAGGGCTGTTTTGTTCAGGAACAGGTTATAGTTCTGAAATACAAATGCGGTTTTCTGACGGATCGCCGCGATATCTTTTTTGCTGATGTTGTGGAACGGATATTCTTTCCCGTCAAAGATCAGGCTGCCGCCGTCCGCATGCTCCAGAAAGTTGACACAGCGCAGCATCGTCGTTTTTCCCGAACCACTCGGACCGAGGATTGCAACAACATCGCCCTGTTTTACTTTTAAATCTACACCTTTTAATACTTCCAGGCTGCCGAACGCTTTCTTTAATCCTTTAATTTCCAGCATGGCTTATTCCCCTTTTTTCTGATATGTACTCAGTTTCTTCTCTCCGATTCCCTGCAGCTTCGTGAGCACAGTGGAGAACAGCAGGTAGATCAGTCCTACTTCAATATACAGTGCCAGCGGCTCATGGGTGCGCGCTACAATCCGCTGCGTTACCATAAACATCTCCGTTACGGTGATATTTGCGGCAAGGGAAGTATCCTTTACCATGGCGATCAGAGAGTTGGAAAGCGGCGGGAAAGCGGTGCGCATCGCCTGCGGAAGGATAATTCTCCGCATGATCTGCAGATACGACATGCCGACACAGTAGCCGGCTTCGAGCTGGCCTGCCGGAACGGCTTCCAGGGCCGCACGCATCGTCTCGGCACTGTAGGCGCCCTCATTCAGGGAAAAGACGAGAACTGCCGCCGGAAACGGATCGATCAGAATACCGGCGCGCGGAAGTCCGTAAAACACAACGAAAAGCTGGACCAGAAGCGGGGTTCCGCGGAAAATCCAGATATAGAAACGTGCAATCTGACGAAGGCCTTTGATGTTTGCAAACTGTACCATAGCCATTGCCGTCGCAATTACAAGTGCAATGGAAAACGAGATTACAGTAAGCGGAATCGTCACCTTAAGGCCCGGCAGAAAGATTTTCCAGAAAGAATCCAGAAGAATATTCCATAATCTTTCGCTCATTTCGATATATCCCCCTTATTTTTACATTTTCCTAGATAGGATAACACTTCAAGTCCGCTTCAAGTCAAGTGTTTTTTCATATACCCCTCCCCCGCATGCAAGAATCCCCGGGAAACACGTTTTTCAACGGCCCCGGGGACACTTATTTATGGTTGGTTTTAAGAGGAAGGATCTTGTCTTTTTTTATGGTATTATGTTATTTACTGCTTAGTCCTGTGTCACATTAAATGCTCTTGCACCAGGGTATACAGCGGCCGTTCCAAGTTCTTCTTCGATTCGGAGAAGCTGGTTGTATTTTGCAACACGCTCGGTACGGCTCGGTGCACCGGTCTTGATCTGGCAGGTGTTCAGGGCAACAGCCAGGTCTGCGATGGTGGTATCCTCGGTCTCACCGGAACGGTGGGAGGAAATTGCGGTGTAGCCTGCTTTGTGAGCCATTTTGATTGCCTCAAGGGTCTCAGATACAGAACCGATCTGGTTCAGTTTGATCAGGATGGAATTTCCGCAGCCAAGGGAGATACCTTTTGCCAGACGCTCAGTATTGGTTACAAACAGGTCGTCACCGACAAGCTGTACTTTTCCGCCAAGCTCTGCGGTCAGCTCTTTCCAGCCTTCCCAGTCTTCTTCATCCAGAGCATCCTCGATGGAGATGATCGGATATTTCTCTACCAGTGCTTTCCAGTGAGCGATCAGCTCTTTGGAAGTAAATACAGTGCCGGCTTTCGGCAGTTTGTATTCACCCTTGGTTCCTGTCTTCCACTCGGAGGAAGCAGCATCCATCGCGATCTTGAAGTCTCTGCCTGGCTCGTAGCCTGCTTTTTTCACTGCCTCAAGAATGGTCTCGATGGCTTCTTCATCGGATTTCAGAGCCGGTGCAAAACCGCCTTCATCTCCAACCGATGTTGCCAGTCCGCGCTCTTTTAAGATGGCAGCCAGTGCATGGAAGACCTCAGCGCACCATCTTAAGCACTCTTTGAAAGAAGATGCTCCAACCGGCATGATCATGAACTCCTGTACATCCAGGCCGGAAGAAAGTGCGTGGCATCCGCCGTTGATGATGTTCATCATCGGAACCGGCAGACGATTTCCGGAAACGCCGCCGAAGAAGCGGTACAGCGGAATCTCAAGTGCGTTTGCTGCTGCTCTTGCGCAGGCAATGGATACAGCCAGAATGGCGTTTGCACCCAGGCGGGATTTATCCTTTGTTCCGTCCGCATCGATCATAGCTTTATCTACAGCGTAGGTATCGGATGCATCCATACCTTTTAAGGTAACGTTGATGACGGTGTTGATGTTTTCTACTGCTTTCTGCACACCTTTTCCAAGGTATCTTGCTTTATCTCCATCTCGTAATTCCAGTGCCTCAAACTCACCGGTAGATGCGCCGCTTGGTGCCATGCCGCGTCCTACAACGCCTCCTGCAAGAACAACCTCAGCTTCTACGGTTGGGTTTCCTCTGGAATCCAGAATTTCTCTTCCTTTTACTTCCTCAATTTTCAGGCTCTTCACTTTTCGTGTGCTCCTTTCTCGTTTGTTTCTGGAGTTTCCCGCCTGCGAAGTGTCCAGGATCCGCAGACGGGAGATAACAATGATTGATTCACTTTGGTTAGCCTTTACTAACTATAATTCATTATAACTAATTTTTTAAAAATTGCAAGTGGGTAAAGTGATACTTTTTCTCAGAAATGCAAAAAGTTTTTCTGTTCTTATTTTTCCTGTTTAAATGCCTCTTCCAGCGTATGCCATCCAAGCACTGCACATTTCACTCTTGCCGGCATGTGGGAGATGTCCTTCAGTGCACCAGCCTCCTCGAGTTCGTCAATCTCCTCGTCGGATGCTTCTCCTTTGATCATGCGCAGAAACAGATTTCCCAGGCGCAGTGCCTCGTCCTTCGTCTTTCCGATGATCATGCCGAGCATAATGTCCGCCGATGCCTGCGAAATCGCACAGCCGTCGCCCACGAACGCACCGTCCGTGATCACATCGCCGTCGACTTTTAATTTCAGCCAGATATCATCGCCGCAGCTTGGGTTGACGCCCTCGAGTACGATGTCCGCATCCGGCAGATCATGCTTGAATTCCGGACGCAGATTGTGCTCCGTCAAAATTTCGTTATAAAATCCTCTACTCTCCATAGCCCATTCTCCTTCTGATTGTGGATACACTTTCGATCAGTGCATCAATCTCTTCCGGTGTATTATAAAACATCATGCTGGCTCTTGTCGAACTTCGGACGCCAAGATATTCCAGAAGCGGCTGTGCACAGTGGTGGCCTGCCCGCACATCGATGCCGTCAGAAGAAAGAATTTCGCTCACATCGTGCGGATGCACGCCGTCAATCGTAAACGAAACGATGCCCGTATGGTTGGCCGGATCTTTGGAACCGAGGATATGAACGTACGGCAGCGCGCCGAGTCCTTCCATAGCACGTTGCGTCAGTTCCAGCTCTTTTTTCTGGATATAATCAAATCCTTTTTCCTGCAGATACCGGATCGCTGCGGCCAGCCCAACCGCACCGGCTGCATTTACCGTTCCCGCCTCAAATTTCTGCGGAACCGGTGCAAAAACGGCTCCGTCGCGGTGAACGGAATCGATCATCTCGCCTCCGGTTAAAAACGGCGGCATTTTTTCCAGCAGTTCCAGTTTTCCATACAGACAGCCGATTCCCATCGGGCCCATCAGCTTATGGCCGGAAAAGGCGAGAAAATCTGCATCCAGCGCCTGTACGTCGACCGGCATATGCGGAACGCTCTGGGCGCCGTCCACAACGACAACGGCTCCCACGCGGTGCGCCATCTCCGTGATTTTCTGGAGCGGATTCACGCAGCCGAGCACATTCGATACCTGCGCAACAGCCACAAGACGTGTTCTCTCATTAATGCCCTTTTGGAGCTCCTCATCGGTCAGCTCGCCCTCACTGGTACATTCCAGATAATGGAGCTTCGCCCCAGTCATACGCGACACCATCTGCCACGGAAGCAGATTACTGTGATGCTCCATGATTGTTACAGCGATCTCGTCGCCTTCCTTTAAAAAGTTCAGGCCATAGCTGTATGCCACAAGGTTCAGGCTTTCCGTTGTATTCCGGGTAAAAATAATCTCCTCCGGCTCTTCTGCATGAATAAACTCCTGTACGGTCTTTCTTGCCTCCTGATAGCTCTCCGTCGCCTCCAGGCTTAAAGGATAGAAGCCTCGCAGAGGATTTGCATTTTTCTGTTCGTAAAATTCCTGTACTGCAGCAAGAACGCATGACGGGCGCTGTGCCGTCGCCGCGTTGTCCAGATAGATCGTGTCCATTTGCTGCAGAAGCGGGAAATTTTTTCTGATGTTATCTGTTGTCACGGTCAAGCACCTCCGCAAGCTGTGTTTTTACTTTCTGTTCGATGTCCGCATCGCCGATCTTCTGGATTTTTGCTTCCAGTTTCGCCCGCGCTATCGTATTTTCTGCCTGTGTACGGTCCATGCCGCGCGCACCGAAGTAAAACAGTGTCTCTTCATCGAGTTCTCCGATTGCCGCGCCGTGGCTTCCCTGTACGTTTTCCTCTGCACAGAGGATCACAGGAATCGTCTTGTTGACTACATCATCGCCGAGCAGCAATACCTGTTCTGTCTCTGCTCCGACGGAATCTGCCGAACCGCGCACAAAGTCGATTGTGCCGCGGAAGATCTTTTCCGCCGCATCCATCAGCGTTCCGTCTGCCTGGATCGTGCTCTCGGTTACTTTTCCGAAGTGGCGCACATTCAGATTGACATCAAATTTCTGCTGATTCTGCAGAAGATAGCCGATTTCTGCCTGCAGTGATGCGTGATCCTTCTGCAGTTCGGTCCAGATACCGTCATAGACATCGCCTTTTCCGACAACGACCTGTAAAAGATCCAGTGCACCATTTTCCTCGCAGATGCATCCGACATCATTTAAAAGCTCCTGTCCCTCACCGCGCATCATCACCTGCACGAGCCGGATGCGGCTGTTTTTTTTCGCGTAAAGTTCTGTCCGCACCGCGAGCTGTCCCGCTGCCTGTGCCGGTTCAAATACCTCGAAAACGGTAAGGGAAGCTCCCTCTTCTGCCGCCGCGCGGATCTTTCCGGATGAAACCTTCTCTTTTCCCTGTCTGATGGAAAGCGTGACCTGTTTCGTCTGCCCCTCCTTTGCAGAGACATTCCAGTTTTTCGTCTGCTCCGGTGCAAAAAGGACATCCGTCTCTTTTCCTGCCCCGGTATTCATAGCTTCCGGAAAACCCGTTATCTCATCATCCGCAGACGGCTCTTCCGCGCAGATTTCACACGGCGCACCCGCCGCCCATTTTACTTTTGTATCATTTAATCCCAGCCAGTACCATGTTTTCGATGGAAGCTGGTTGATTTTCATGCTGTTCTGTTCTTCCATGTGTCTGGCCTCCTTATCCAATGCTGCCCTTCATCTCGAGGCGGATCAGATTGTTCATCTCCACCGCATACTCCAGCGGCAGTTCTTTTGAAACATCATCCGCGAATCCGCTGACGATGCACGCTCTCGCATCCTCTTCCGTCATGCCGCGCGACATCAGATAAAAGACGGCTTCATCGCTGATGCTTCCGATCTGTGCTTCATGGCCGATGTTCGCATCTTTTGTACGGATATCCATCGCCGGAATCGTGTCCGACCGGGAGATGTCATCGAGCATCAGAGACTGGCAGGAAACGGCTGATTTCGTGTTCTTTGCCGCTTTTGTTGCAGAGACTGACGAACGGAAGGTGCTGATGCCTCCGTCCTTCGAGATCGATTTCGTGTTAATATAGGAACTCGTATCCGGCGCGCTGTGGACAACCTTCGCTCCGGTATCGAGATTCTGGCCCTTACCGGCGAACGTGATGCCGGTAAATTCCATCTTTGCGCCTCTTCCTTTCAGCACGCTCATCGGGTACAGGTAGGAAACGTGGGAGCCGAATGAACCGGAAACCCACTCGATTTTTCCGCCCTCCTCGACCTGCGCGCGCTTCGTGTTCAGGTTGTACATATTCTTCGACCAGTTTTCAATCGTAGAATAACGGAGTCTTGCATTCTTTCCGACAAACAGCTCCACACATCCGGCATGGAGGTTGGCCACATTGTATTTCGGTGCGGAACAGCCCTCGATAAAGTGAAGGTCCGCGTCCTCATCGACAATAATCAGCGTATGCTCGAACTGGCCTGCGCCCGGCGCATTCAGGCGGAAATACGACTGCAGCGGGATTTCCACGGAAACCCCCTTCGGCACATAGACAAACGAACCTCCGGACCAGACGGCTCCGTGCAGTGCGGCAAATTTGTGGTCGGTCGGTTTCACCAGTTTCATAAAGTGTTTCCGCACCATATCCGCGTACTCACCATGCAGCGCACTCTCCATATCGGTATAGACAACACCCTGCGCCGCAACTTCCGCGCGGACGTTGTGATAGACCAGCTCCGAATCATACTGTGCGCCCACGCCGGCGAGTGATTTCCGCTCTGCCTGCGGGATGCCGAGACGCTCAAACGTATTTTTGATGTCATCCGGCACATCGGACCACTTTGCTTTCATTTTGGTATTCGGGCGGACATACGTTACGATGTCATCCATGTTCAGAGCCTCGATCGACGGACCCCAATCCGGAATCGGCATCTGGTTGTAGATCTGTAAAGAACGCAGACGGAACAGTTGCATCCAGGCAGGGTCTTTCTTCTCATCCGAAATTTTCTGTACAATTTCCGGCGTCAGGCCGGCTTTTACTTTATAGGCATCCTTTTCATCGTCTTTGAAATCATAGATGCTTCGGTCAATATCCTCTACATAACTTTTTTCTCTCACAGCGTTTTCATCCTTTCTGTACCTTCGGTTTTACGCCAGTGACTTTTCGTATTTTCCAAATCCGTCCCGGTTGATCTCCTCTACAAGAGATGCATCGCCAGTTTTGACGATTTCACCTTCCACCATGATGTGGGTCTGATCCACCATCAGCGATTCCAGAATCTTCGTGCTGTGCGTGATGATCAGAAGACTTCCTCCGCATTTTCTGCGGTATGCCTCAATTCCGGCAGAAACGGTGCGGACCGCATCGACATCCAGGCCGGAGTCGGTCTCATCGAGAATGGTAAGGGACGGCTCGAGCATCAGAAGCTGCAAGATCTCGGCTTTCTTTTTCTCACCGCCGGAAAATCCGACATTCAGATCACGGTCTGCATACGACGGATCCATCTGCAGAACTTCCATTGCTTTTTCCAGTTCTTTCCGGAACTCAAACAGACGCATCCGTTTGCCGGTCTTTAACTCGACGGCGCTGCGGATAAAAGAGCTTAAGGTTACGCCAGGCACCTCAAGCGGATTCTGAAACGAGAGAAACAGTCCCATTTTGGCGCGTTCATTGACCGGCTCTTCTGTGATGTTCTTTCCCTGGAACCAGATTTCGCCGCGTGTCACGTTATATTTCGGATTGCCGAGCAGCGTATTGCCAAGCGTCGACTTTCCGGTACCATTCGGTCCAAGCAGCACATGCGTCTCCCCTTTTCCAATCGTAAGATTGACGCCGTGCAGGATCTCTTTTTCTTCTACATTTACCGTTAAATCTTTCACTGTTAAAAGATTTTTTCCCATATTGATATCCTCCTTATTTTGCTTCGAGGTTAAAATCTCTGTTTTCGCCTCCGATTGTAGACCTTTTTTCCGAGTATTTCAATCGGATTTATATATTTGAAAAATTTTATCAAAAAACGCACCTGCCGCCGGATTTTTTTTCCGCACGACAGGCGCGTTTTCTATCAACATCGTTTCAGCCGATTCCGCCCAGCACGATTCCGAGAATCAGAACCAGCACACAGATCGGCACGTAGATATATTTGCAGATCGGATAATACAGATCCGTGAATTTGCTGCTTCTTCCCTTGTCTACCTGGGACTGCACATACTTCTTTCCGCAGATCCAGAAGAACATGACTCCGGCAAGGCCGGCGCCGAGCGGGCAGATGTAGATCGACAGAACATCCATCCACTGGGATACAATGCCCTGGATCAGAAGAGATACGACCACACCGATAACCCCGATCACACCGCAGGCTGCTACTCTTCCGAGATGAAATTTTTCCTGTACCGTTGCAATCGGTGCTTCGTACAGGTTAATCAGAGAGGTAAGGCCGGCAAAAAAGACAGCGACAAAGAAAACGATTGCGATCAGCGCGCCACCCGGCATAGACTTTATCAAATTCGGAAGGAAAATGAACAGAAGTCCAGGTCCTCCTGTATTTAACTGTGCTCCCGTAGTTGCCATCGCCGGGATAATAACCAGCGCAGCAAGCATAGCAGCGAGCGTATCAAAAAATGCTACTCTTCCGGCGGCGGCCGGAATATTTTCTCCATCTGACAAATAGGAACCATAGATCAGTGTTCCGTTTCCGGCTACAGACAGGGAAAAGAATGCCTGACCAAGTGCAAAAATCCAGGTCTTCGGATCTGCAAGTGCTTTTGGTTCCACACGGAAAATATAACGGTATCCATCCGCTGCACCGGGCTGAAAGGCAACATAGATACCAAGTGCAACAAACAGGAGAAAGAAAACAGGCATCAGCACCTTATTGACCTTCTCAATTCCCTTACCAACACCAAATGCCAGAATGACCATCGCAACCACAAGAGCTACGATCTGCCAGAAATTGTTTCCAAACGCAGATGCCATGGATTCAAACGCTCCGGCAAAATCCTCTACGCTCACAGCTGACAGTGTCTTTCCGGTAAAGGTTCCGATCATGTACCTGAAAATCCACCCCATGACAACCGTATAACCGATCGCCATTGCCAGGGAACCCAGCACCGGAATCAGACCAAGCGCCTCTCCGGCTTTTCGTTTTCCTTTCGTTTCACATGCAAAACCGAACGCATCAACCGGACCGGATCTTGTGGCACGGCCAAAACTCATCTCCCCGCTCACACCGGTAAAGCCGATCAGTGCAACGAACAGGAAATACGGAATCAGAAAGGAACCTCCTCCGTACAAGGAAACCCGGGTAGGGAACATCCAGATGTTGCCCATTCCAACTGCAGAGCCGATGCAGGCCAGGATAAATCCCCACCGACTGTTAAATGACTCTCTCTTTTTCATACTGCTCTCCCTTTTTCTTACTTTTTCTGAAGATATCATGGCCAAAGTACCTTTTGACTCCAACATCTTCTGAATATTTTAGCATAAGCTATTGGGAAAAGCTATAGCATTTCTCATCTTCCTGCAACTTCACTTTATATTTTATGCTTTTTCCGCCTTGCTGCTGCCATTCCCGCGGAGAACATCCGCAGTGGCGTTTGAAATAGCGGCTGAAATGAGACAGATTGGAAAAACCGCAGATTTCCGCGGTCTGTCCGATGGAAAGTGCCTGATTTGTCAAAAGATTTTTCGCCTTGTCGAGCCGTACTTCAATCAGATCGCTGTGCGGGGTGCTGCTAAAAAACTGTTTATAATAAGAATAAAACTGGCTTTTTTCCATATTGGCCATCTGGCAAAGCTTTTCTGTCGTCCAGTCTTTCTCATAATGGCTCAACATCTTAAGGCGCAGCTCCTGGAATTCCTGATACAGTCCGGCCGGCTCCTCTGCCGCTTTCTGGTACAGCCGCATACCGCGCGATGCCGTAATCATCATCTGACGAACCAGTGCTTCCTCATATTCCACTGCGTATGGATCTTTCACAATGTATTCCCTCTGCAAAAGGCGAATCAGCTCATCAATTGCTTCCGTGTTCTGTGGATAAAAAACAGCATTCTGCGGAATTCCATACGTTTCACCCAGATTCTCACCGCACCAGAAATGGACATAGCTGTTGCGAAACTTCTGAACAGCCTGATAATGCTGCTCGTGATCCGGCGTGTAAAAAAGGCAGGCATTTTCCTGTGCAATGAAAAACGCAGTTCTGTCATACACCTTCATCGGCGTTTTAAACAACAGAAACAGATAGTCCCCGCTGCCCTCCGGCCGATATATCGTCTCATAATCGGCGTTGGATCTATTATATTCACAAATATGAACTGAAAATTCCATTCTTCTCGTTTCCCCTTTTCTTTTCTTCTCCCTATTTTACCGCAAAACCGGAAAAAAAGTCAAATTTGCCGGACAAAAATCTCTGGTTTTTTTCTATCTTCCTGCTAAAATTGAAACTATCCAAAGCGAAAGCGAAACGGTGGAATAAAATCATAGACACGCCTGTGATCCTTTGTTTTTCTGGATCGTGTCTGAAAACGAACATTTCTTTTAACAGGAGGATTTTTAAGTATGAAAAAAGCAGAGATTATCATTGACAAATATTTTCTTACCGGAAAAGTTGACAAACGAATCTTCGGTTCCTTTATCGAGCACCTGGGACGCGCCGTTTACGAGGGCATCTATCAGGAAGGAAGTGCTCTCTCCGACGAGCAGGGCTTCCGAAAAGATACCCTGGATCTTGTCAAAGAGCTTCAGGTACCGATCGTCCGTTACCCGGGCGGAAACTTTGTCTCCGGTTTTCACTGGGAAGACAGCGTAGGCCCGAAAGACAAACGGCCTGCAAAACCAGATCTTGCCTGGGGCGTGATTGAGACAAACGAATTCGGTCTGAATGAGTTTGCTGACTGGTCGAAAAAAGCCGGCAGTGATATTATGATGGCCGTCAATCTCGGAACCCGCGGACCGGAAGACGCAAAAAATGTGCTGGAGTACTGCAACTTCAAGGGCGGCACCTACTACAGTGATCTGAGAAAATCCCACGGTTACAAAGATCCACACAACATCAAACTCTGGTGCCTCGGCAACGAGATGGACGGACCGTGGCAGATGGGACATAAGACCGCTTCTGAGTACGGACGTATTGCAGCAGAGACTTCCCGTCTGATGAAATTCATGGATCCGACGATCGAAACTGTTGCCTGCGGAAGCTCCAATCTTACGATGCCAACCTTCGGTTCCTGGGAATATACGGTTCTGGACGAATGCTATGATGAGGTGGATTACCTTTCTTTACACCAGTACTACGGAAATTATGCAAATGATACTGTCGATTTTCTGGCAAGCTCCAAGGGCATGGATGATTTCATCTCCGGTGTAGTTGCGATCTGTGATGCAGTCAAAGCGAAAAAACACGGCAAAAAGCAGATTAACCTTTCCTTCGATGAGTGGAACGTATGGTATCACAGCAATGAGCAGGATCAGAAGCTGGAGAAATGGGTACGCGCACCGCATCAGCTTGAGGATGTTTACAACTTTGAGGATGCACTTCTCGTCGGAAGCATGCTGATCACACTCCTGCGCCACGCAGACCGTGTCAAGATTGCCTGCCTCGCACAGCTTGTCAACGTTATCGCTCCGATCATGACATCCGATACCGGTGCATGGCGTCAGACGATCTTCTATCCATACATGCATGCAAGCGTATACGGCCGCGGAACCGTCTTAAATACACAGGTTTTGACACCGGTTTACGAGAGCAAAACGTACGGCGAAGCTCCGTATCTCGATTCTGTCTGCATCTGGGATGAGGAAAACGATGCACTGACCATTTTTGCAGTCAACAAGAGCCTGGATGAGGATATGGAGGTTTCCTGCGATCTGCGTCAGTTCGAAAGATGCCGTCTGGCTGAGCACATCGTGCTGACAAACGACGATATGAAAGCGGTCAACACCGAAGCAGATCCGAACCACGTTACTCCGACCCATTCCGATGCCACCAAACTGGAGAATGGAAAAATGCACACCGTTCTTGGAAAACACAGCTGGAATGTGATCCGTCTTACAAAATAATGGAACCGTATAAGGTATGGCCTGAAAAACAGAACATCTGAATTTTTCATCCAAACATATGCATAAAGGAGTTTTATTTTATGGCACAGGCATATTTATTTGTTCATTTTCGGGAAAAAACAACACCGGACGGCGAACAGGTTTATTTCGGCATCAGCCGCGATGGTTTCCACTGGGAAGCTGTCAACGACGGCGCTCCTGTTCTCTGGACGTATTATGGAGATAAGGGTGTACGCGACTTTACTATCACTCACAGCATAGAAACCGGGAAATATTATATTTTCGCCACTGACCTGAGTCTTTCTTACGGTATGCGGAATCAGTATCACAATTCCTGGGATGAGATCGGCAGAAACGGCAGCAAGTATTTCTCCGTCTGGGAATCAGAGGATCTCGTAAACTGGAGCGACCAGCGTCTTGTAAAAATCGGTGATGATGACTTCGGCTGCCTCTGGGCACCGGATCTGATTTACGATAAAGAAAACGGTGAGTACGTTCTGCATTGGTCTTCTTCCCATGCAGCAAACGATTACGGTCCCAAAAAAATCTATTACAGCACAACGAAGGATTTTGTTCATTTTTCAGCTCCGCAGGTTCTGTACGAAAAAGAGGACAGCGGCGTGATTGATTCGGCGATCTATGAAGAGAATGGGGTTTATTATCTTTTCGTAAAGAGTGAAAGCAATCCGGCGAAAATTATTCTGCTCCGCTCCGACCATGCGGCCGGCCCGTATGTGCGGATGGAAAGCTTCGATGAGAGCATGAAAGATGTAGAGAGCGGTCTCTATGAGGCTCCGACCGCAGTACAACTTGATGACAGCAGATGGTGTCTGTTCCTTGACTACTACGGCGTTCCGGGTGCCGGCCAGGGATATGTGCCGTTTGTTGCAGACAGCCTTGCTTCCGGAAAATTTGTTCGTTCTGATGCTTCCTTCTCGTTCCCATACGGCTACAAGCATGGAACGATTCTTCCGATTACAGAGGAGGATTACGAGCGGATCAAAAACCATGACTGGTCAGATCACGGATATCGGTAAAATCGCTGTCCGCCTGATGGGATTTTCATACAAAAAGAACTGCGGCAGGCTTCCTTTTGGGGAAGTTCCTGCCGCAGTTCTTTTTCGCTTTTCTTTTCCGACAAAACCCATCCGCTTCCTTTTTGTTCTGGCGGACAGTACCTTTTCTGCAGATTGGTAAATGTATCGTTTTGATGGTGTCTGAATTTTTCTTTATCTCTGTGCCTGTGCAGCGGTTCTTGCATGGAACATGCGGAAGACGCCGGTCTGCTCGATCAACTTCGTCAGGCTGTAGAAAATGATGGAATCGATCGGCCACATAATCAGGTTCTTTAAGGCACGTGCCGGAAGAAGCACCATGATTCCTTTTCCATACAGCATGCTGATCCACAGGGTGTTCAGCAGTACGTTGACAGTCAGCATAACGATGAACTTGGCTGCAAGCACACGTTTGATGGTCAGTTTTTTGCGATAGTAGAAGCATCCATACATAAAAGATGCCAGCATCGCATTAAAGGTGAATCCGAAGAAGAACGGGCCGCTCGGTTTCAGGAAGTATTTTACGACATCAAGAATGCCGGAGAAAAGACATCCTGTCACTGGTCCGAACAGGTAATCGACAAGGCGGTTCGGGATTCCGGAAAATCCGATGCGGACATAAGGTCCGATATCAATCGATGCTACCTGGTTCAGAATCATCGCCAGCGCTGCGAACATGGCACAGGCTGCGAGGGTTGTGACTGCTTTCAGCTCTTTTGCTGACTGCAGAAACATGTTTTTTGTTTCTTTTGCTGTTTCATTTGCATTTTTCTGCATAAAAAAATTACCTCCTTTACAGATATCTGACTACAATAGGAGATAATCTCTTGTCTCTATCTTCTGTTGCAGCGAGATGCAATTCATATACCGCAAGATTTTCTCTTTTCGTCTCCCTGGCTACTCTCTATCCCGGGAGCACTTTACGCATATGAACTTACTCTGCAGTTGTTTTTGTCCTGCTCATTATATAGTAAAATCCCCTTGGTTTCAAGAGGATTTTACATTTTTTTCTAATTTTTTACGATCAAATATCAGCCCTGCATTTTACGGTCTTTCCGGTGATAAAACGGAGACAAACGCAAACTTTTTATCCAGCAGTTTTCCCATCAGCACAATACCTTTTCCCATCGTAAAAGCAGCTGCTACCGTTCCGATTCCAAATATTCCGTCGGAGTAACCGCAGGTATGTTTGAAGTCACATAATCTGCTGTATTTCTTGTAACAATATATTGTGCGCAAAATGATTCGGCACATTCCATCTGCAAACAGTCTTCAAAATCTGAAAATGTTTCATTTTTCAGACCTTTCATTAGTTTTTCTGAATCAATTCCTTCTACATCAAAAATTTCAAATAAGCTAAGGAGAAGTTCTCTTCTTTCTTTTACGTCATATGTCTTTCTTAAAATAAAAAACATATTAGAAACAGAGTGTGCGGCAATGCACGCATTTATTTTTCCTCTCTATAAGATGCCAATTCAGCATCGTCATCCTGAACATTTCCTTTTTTTCTTATTTGCTCCATTCGTAAAAAAGCATCTTTTTTCGATTCAACAGCACCGCTATTATAAAGACTGTTTACACCCTGCATAATCTGAATAATAAACACTAGTTTATCTTCTGGCATTTTTTCCAATAATTCAAATGCTTCTTCTCTCATTGCTGTCATTATGTTTTTGTCTCCTTTCTATGACCGTACCTGTCCATTCCCATATACCACAAATTTAATCGAGGTCAGCGCCAGCAGTCCCATCGGGCCTCTGGCGTGGAGTTTTTGGGTGCTGATTCCGATTTCGGCACCGTAGCCGAATTCGAAGCCGTCGGTGAAGCGGGTGGAGGCGTTGACGTAGACCACCGCTGCGTCGATTTCGTCCAGGAATTTCTGGGCGTGGGTGTAGTCGTTGGTGATGATCGCCTCGGAGTGTTTTGTGTTGTAGCGGTTGATGTGCGCGATCGCTTCGTCGATAGAGGAAACCGTTTTAATGGATACGATATAGTCGAGATACTCTTTTCCCCAGTCCTCTTCTGTCGCTGCTTCTGCTCCCGGCATGTATTCTCTTGCCTTCTCGTCTGCGCGCATCTCCACCTGTTTCTCTTTCAATCGTTCTGCGAGAACCGGCAGCAGTTTTTCACGCACGTTTTCATGCACTACGATGGATTCACACGCATTGCAGACGCCGACACGCTGTGTCTTTGCATTCAGAATAATATCCACTGCCATGGAAAGATCGGCTGTTTCATCCACGTAGATATGACAGTTTCCGGTTCCCGTCTCAATGACAGGAATCGTGCTGTTTTCCACGACAGCGCGGATCAGTCCGGCACCGCCGCGCGGAATCAGAACATCGACATAGCGGTTCATCTTCATAAACTGTGCCGTTGTCTCACGTGAAGTATCTTCGATCAGAAGCAGCGCATCCTCCGGCACCTGCTCCTCCTTCAGTGTTTTCCGCAGTGAGGCAACAATCGCCATATTTGAGTGGATCGCATCACTTCCGCCCTTCAAAATCACGACATTTCCCGTCTTAAAGCAGAGTGCAAACGCATCCGCTGTTACATTCGGACGTGCTTCATAGATGATTCCGACAACACCAAGCGGAACACGTTTCTGCCCGATCAGAAGACCGTTCGGCCGTTTTTTCATACCGAGAACTTCCCCGATCGGATCGTCCAGCTCGGATACCTGACAGAGACCTTCCGCCATCGCCTCGATGCGACTCTGATCCAGAAACAGCCGATCCAGAAGACCTTTGGACATTCCTTTTTCTCTTCCATGCTCCATATCCAGCGCATTTGCCGCGATAATCGCATCGGCATCCGCCACAAGATTTTCCGCTGCTTTTTTCAGCACACGGTTTTTCGTCTCTGTCCCCATGATGCGAAGCACAGGTTCCGCCCCACGGGCTCTTGTTCCGATTTCTTCCAGACTTATCATATTCGTCTCCTCCTCGTGTTGTCTTATCGTGATTGGCTGCTAACGGTAAATCTTCTGCTCTGTCACCAGCATCTGCGGCAGAACATCCGTCTCTTCAAACGGCACCGCATCAAACAGCTGAAACTCAAACGCCGCTGCAACCGTTGTAAACCCTGGATGTGCGGCAAGAAAGCGGTCATAAAATCCTTTTCCATATCCGACTCTGTGGCGCGCCGGATCAAAGGCCACACCGGGTACCAGCAGAAAGCCCTCTTCCCGCGTGCAGACCTTTCCGCCGTCCGGCTCCATAATGCCAAAATAGCCGGATTTCAGCGTGGAGAAATCTTTGATCTCATAATAAACCATATCATCGTCTTCCACGCGCGGCACAGCGACCGTCTTTCCCATTTGCAGGGCCTTCTCGATCAGATCCCGTGTCATGACTTCTTTTTTGAAGTCCATATACGCAAAAAAGCAGTCCGCATCCAGAAACTCCGGCAGAGCCGTGATTTTTTCATAAATCATACGGCTCTTTTCCTGAATTTCTTCCTGTGTGGCTGCTCTTCTTCGGGCAAAAACTTCTTTTCTAATGTTTCCTTTTGCTTCCATAGCGCTCCCCCAGATTTACGATTGTTCCGTCTTTCTCCTGCATATCAATATTGTCGAGCTGGGTACGGAGGTTCATTTTCACGGCTGCAATATATTCTCTCCGCAGCTTCTGCTGCTCTTCTTTCTCCGCCGGCGTCAGCCCCTCTGCTTTCGCCTTGCGGGCAAGTTCGTTAATTCTCTGTATATTAATTTCCATTTTCTGTATTTCGCTCCTTTAAATTACCGGAATTTTCTCTTTATCTTACCGCAAAACACGGTATCTGTCCAGCAGATCCGCGAAAAATCTGAAATCCGGTTTTCAATCACCGGATTTCAGTCTCGTCTGTATAATTATCCAGTACAATCAGAACCCATGTTTTTCCAGGATTCAACTTAATCTCATCGCCATTCCCATCCCGGTATTTTGTGACGCCCCACGGATCATCCTTGCTCCATGTCACGTCGATGGCCTTTCCGCTTGTGATATACGTTCCCGTTCCGCCGTTTACCACATCGATATCGAGATATTCCGCATTGTCATCATACTTTTTCCAGGAACAGTACTGCACGATAATGTTCTTCACCGCAAGCTGTTCCTGTGTCATCTCATCGATCTGCGGTTCCCCGAACTGATAACGCAAATACGTGCCGCTCGCCTCATCGTACGAAAACCACGGATTGTTGTGGAAATATCCGCCCGGTGCCACATAGGCGGCATTTCGTCCCTGTTCCAGCGTTTCCGGTTCTGTCTCGGATGCAAACTGGAAAAATCCGTCATAACCGTCTTTGTAAGATGTCCGGTAGCCGCAGAGATCGATTCCCGCTGCAATCCCGGCCGCATCCAAATACGCATTGTGCGGCGACGGACGATCCGACGTCCGGTAATACACCTGTTCCGAATACTCCATGCCATTCACATTGTCTATGTGATCCGATTCGAGCAGCGGAATCGCATACGCCGCCTGTCCGTAATGATAATACAGGGCATCAAAACCAGCCGCCAGATACACATAATATTCACGGCAGCTCCGCACCGATCCGATCTTTTCGAGATCATCATAGTTTTCAAACAGCCCCATCAGGCGCGTAATGCCGCCTTCGACCGGCGCTTCATAGATCACTCCCGCACGGCTGATACCGCTCTGCGGGCAGGCGCTGATGATATTACTCAGCATAACCGCCACCGGGCGCCTTCTTCCCTGTACTTCGGCGACAGGTTCTCCTGTCAGATAACTTTTCACCATACCTTCCGGCAGCGCATCCTCCGCGGGTGTCGGCTCAATCGCTTCCGGAACCAGCGGTTCCGGTGCCGGATCTTCGGTCGGGGCCGGTGGTTCCGTAGCTTTCGTTTCTGTCTTGCTTTCCCCTGCTGTCTCTTCTGAGACATAAGAAGTTCCTGCCGATGCAGTTTCCGGTGCCGTTTCCCCAATTTTCCGGCATCCGAACAGCATCATGCTTCCCAGCAGAGCAATCCCCAATGTGTAAAACCCTCTCTTTTTGATAAAGACCCCTCCTTTTCTTCTTTCAATCAGTCTCTTGTGATACCGAGACGCTGCAGCACCTCTTCCTGCTTTGCCTCCATCACGGCTGCTTCCTCCGGTGTCATATGATCATAACCCAGAAGATGCAGCATACTGTGTGCAACAAGAAAAGCAAATTCGCGTCTTAAAGAATGACCGTATTCCTCCGCCTGCGCTCTTGCGCGCGCAACAGAAATCACAATATCACCCAGCATCAGCTCACCGCTGTCCGGGTTAAAACAGTCATCTCCCTCTTCCGTCTCCAGAAAATCGAACGAAGCCGGAGAAGGATAATCTACCATCGGGAAAGAAAGCACGTCTGTCTCCCGGTCAATGTTTCTGTGTTCCCGGTTCATGGTGCGGATATTTTCCGGATCAGTCAGAATCAGTTCTACTTCTGCCTCATACGGGCACGCTTCCTGATCCAGCACACCATTGATTACCGCTGCTGCAACCTCTTCCGGATCAAATCCAAGGTCAAAATCCTGTTCATTTTCAAACGTCAGTGTCATTTATTTTCCCTCCGTTTTCTCGTCGTACTTTTTGCTCTGCCGCTGTGATTTTCCGGCTTTGCTTTCTTTTCATATTCATCGTAAGCCTGTACAATCTTCTGCACCAGCGGATGACGGACAACGTCCTTGCTCGTCAGCTCGCAGAAGGAAATTCCGTCTACTTTTTTCAGTACCTGCATTGCCACATCAAGGCCGGAGCGTGTACCGGAAGGAAGGTCCTTCTGAGAGGCATCTCCGGTTACAATGACTTTGGAACCGAAACCGATACGGGTCAGGAACATCTTCATCTGCGCCGGTGTCGTATTCTGTGCCTCATCAAGGATAATAAACGCATTGTCGAGCGTACGGCCTCGCATGTACGCGAGCGGCGCAACCTCAATCAGGCCTTTTTCCATGTTTTTCTGGAAGCTCTCTGCTCCCATGATCTGATACAGCGCGTCGTAGAGCGGCCGCAGATACGGGTCAATTTTACTCTGCAGGTCGCCAGGCAGGAAACCGAGTTTTTCACCCGCCTCAATCGCCGGACGCGTCAGGATAATACGGCCTACCTCATCGTTTCGGAATGCCGTGATCGCCATCGCCATCGCAAGGTACGTTTTTCCGGTTCCGGCAGGGCCGACGCCGAAGACGATCATCTTTTCCCGGATCGCATCCACGTACGCTTTCTGACCGAGTGTTTTCGGTTTGACCGGACGGCCTGCAACGGTGTGGCAGATGCAGTCGCTGTCGATTTCCGCAAGGCTGCTTCCGCTGTCCTCCATAACAAGTGAAATTGCATAATTGACGTTCTGTGTCGTGATATCGTTTCCGCGGCGTGAAAGCTCCAGAAGCTGTGTCAGACATTCCTTTGCGCGCGCTGCATTCGATGCCGGGCCTACAATTTTTAAAACGCCGTCCCGGGAGATCAGCGTAACCGCCAGGGATCTCTCCAGGATTTTGATGTGTTCATCAAACTGGCCGAATACTTTCTTTTCATGTTCGATGGGCAGTTCCATCTGCAGTTCTATCATGTTGTTATTGCTGTTCATCTACCATTGATTCCTTTCCATCCGACACCTTCTGCATTTCGCAGGGCTGTGCTTCTACGGCCCGTTCTATCACACGAAGTGTCCCTTTTGTGATACATGACGTATCGTTAAGTTCTATTGTAACATGATTTTCCGATATTTGAAGTCCTTTTTCTGATAAATTTCTGTGGAATTTCTGATAATTCTGCGAGGCTTTTTCTTTTGCCTCGTGTTCTGAGTAAGTTTCTTTCTGAACTTCAAAAGGAAATTTCTGACGGTAGCCGAAATAAAACGGAAGGGCAAAGTTTTCTGTCAGATAAAGCTGCTGAAGGGACACTTCCTCGTCTGCTCCATTTTCCCTTTTCTCTGTTTTCTGATCCGCCGTTCCGGTCATGCTCCGCAAACTCGCCACAAAATTCTCCGGCAGCAGATTTCCAAGGAAAAATCGGTAAGCAGAAATCTGGAATACCGGCGTTTTTTTCTCTGCTTTCTGATATGTCCGTACCGTATGGGAAAGCGGAAAGGTATCATAATAGTACCACGTCGTCTCGAGATCGATATCCGCATCTGCGTGGACATAAGAATAGCCGTACGTCTCCCCGCTGTCATTCACAAGCGGAATCTCGCCCTTTACGAGAATATCACCTGCCTGGCACGTATCGCCTGGGAGCACCTGCGGAATGCCGTTCCGTGTGATAATGCGCACGACCGTCCCTTCTTTTTTCGCCACAAGATTCTGCGGATCATCTGCTTTTTCTTCGATCACATAGCCGTCTACGTTTTCTTTTACCGCAAGGACAAGCTGCGTCCCTTCTATTTTTGCGGACACCCAGGTCAGATTGGGAAACTGCTCCCGCAGATACGATGCGGTTTTGCTGCAGTCCACTCGTTTTTTCCAGATTCCATGATGAATCCCGGCCGCATCCAGGCTGTTTAAAATCGTCTGCGTACTGTTCGCGTAGTTTCCTTCCACATGAATATTCCAGATAAACTGCGACAGTATATAAAGTCCCGCCAGACAGAGAAAAATGCCAATAAAAAACGCCTTTCTTTTTAAACTTCGCCGGTAAAAGAAAGGCAGTCCCTGTTTTTTCTGTATTCGGATGCGCACACCGCTCTTGCGGCGGATCGGCAGGAGACGGAAGAAATCTTCCGGCAGAAGGCTCATCTCAAAGCAGTCCTGATGTTCTGTCACGTCCCACAGTGTGATGTTATGGTGCCCGCACAGATTGAAAAAACGCTCCGGTTCACGGCCCGTCACACGAATCCGCACATTGCCTTTCCAGAAAACCTTTCCCCTCTGCAAACGCACACCCCCTTTTCAGCATTGGAATGATTGGAATCATTACACTTATTGAAACGTCACCTGATCGATTCTCCCTTCCACCCGCATCTCCTCCCCGGAATACGAAACAATCCGGATTCCCTCTCCCACAAGGAGCAGCCTGCCGTATTGTGTAAGCACACAGAGGCGGCACGCATTATATTCCAGAATCCTGCGGTAATTTTCAATCTGCACTTCTCTCCCGCCGTAAAACGTCACAACCGGCTCGCCAAAAGCAAGATCTGACGGAACCTGCATCGCCGAAAGCAGCTCCCCGCCCGGCGGATGGAGTGATTTTTTCTGCTTTTTCTTTTTTCGCATCCAAAACCTCCTCCGCTTTGCGGGTCTGCTTTTTGTTCTATCGCTATTTTATGCAGAAAAAAGCACAAAAATACCCCACAGCCGCTGGGGTTTCCTGCCCGATCAGGCTGCGGGGTTTCATTTCTCTTTTTTAAAAACATTTTTTGCAGGGTTCATACCCCTGGGCTTCTGCATTTTCTCTCGTCATCTGATATGCCCGATCCGGATTCATTCTGCCGCAGTTATTTTTGTTATGGTACTTCGATCCGGTCTCTGAAATCCACACGAGCTGTCCTCCATACGGATCCGATTCCTGCGGTGCTTCCGTTACCTGCGGTTCTTCGGCAGTCACTGCCGGCTGTGATTCTTCCGCTGCCTGCGTTTCGACGGTTTCTTCCGCCGCAGCTTCTATGGTTGGCTCAGGTGTCGGCGTCTCGGTCGGGTCAGCCGTTGGAGTTGGGGTAGCAGTCGGAGTCGGGGTAGCGGTCAGCGTTGGTGTTTCGGTCGGTGTTGCTGTCGGCGTTGGTGTTGATGTTTCAGTCGGGGTCGGCGTCGCTTTTTTCGTCGGCGCTGCCGTAACGCTGACGGAAACAGACTCTGCAGATGCCTTCTGTGTTTCCTTACTGCTGTACGTCACAGGTGTCAGCGCACAGGCGGAAACCAGCAGCAGCACAGGAAGCAGCACAGGAAGTGCTTTCGCCACATGAAACCGTTTCTTTATCGTATTCCAGGTAACCGGAAGCAAAAAGATTCCAAGCAGCAGCAGTGACAATGCATATGCCTTCTCCTCTTTCCAGTAACCGGCTCCCGCCAGCATCATCAGAATACCGAACAGATACCTGAGAAAATTTCCTGCCTTTCTCAGCATATTTCATTCCCCCTCTTGTGTATTTTCTGAATTTCTTACAGCGAAATCCTCTACTGTAAATACGTTTGAAAGAATGGAAAATTACATCACAGATTACGATTCTTTATAGAAAATCATGCTGAACCATATGACCATATGCTCGCCGAGGTAATAATCCATCATGTTTTTTTCAATCAGGTTTGCAACAACGATGCCGTGGCTCTCGATGCATGGATGCATCAGTTCAAGATGGCGGCAGCCGCCTCTCGGGTAGGTACATTTATCGCAGAGCTGGCAGGAATCGGAGGAAAGGGCGAAGGTGAGCAGGGTTTTGTCTTTTAAATGCTGCTCGATTTCGCGTGTGATTTTTTCGTGCTCCGATTTTGTTTTTAATGTCTCATCCATATCCATGATGTTGTCCACTTCTGCGATGCTGGAGAAGAACAGAACGTGATCGTAGTTCATGCAACGCTCCTTACAGACTTCAACAGTGCCTACCGCCGGCGGGCAGGACCAGGAGGCTCCGTAGCGGGAGCACTCCTTTTTGCAGATCTGGCGGACCCGGTCATTGAATTCGATGTCCTCCGGTTTTACAAATGCATACTGATAGATAGGAAACTGGGTAATATATTCTTCGATTTCTGTCTGTGTCATTTTGTCATCCCTTCTCTTTTGTTACAGATCTTTTTCCAGAAAAGCAAATACCATATTCCAGTACGTCTGGAGCATGCGCCCTCTGGTTCCAAACAATTCATGCTTTGCGCCCGGTACTTTTACCATTTTTGCCATGCCGGGACGGCGTTCTGCCATTTTCCGGATCATCCGCTCCTGGGCACGGTTGGACACAAGATGATCGTTCTCCGCCTGAAATAAAAGGACAGGAGCCTCGATCCGTTTCCATCCGCTCCGCATCAGATCGCGGTACAGATGTGCGGCGGCATGGAGCCATCCGTAAGAAGCGGCATTTAGGTGATACAGCGGCTCTTTTTCCCGCTTCTGCTGGTAATAGAGAAAGCGCGGACGGGAGAGGGACGAACTTTGTTTAAAGCTTTCGATTCCCTGGTATGGTTTCTGTCCTACCACATACTGTGTGCCTCGTTCTGTGGCACAGGCAAAAGCTGCGATCCGTTTTGCATCGGCGAACGGCACTTTTCCGGTCAGCGGACGGATCATCGGCGAACTCAAGACCACTTTCCGGAACAGATGCGGCGCTTTGGCGGCCGCTGCTGCTGCGATTCCGCCGCCCATCGAGTGAGAATAGAGAACGAGCGGAAGACCGCATGCCTCTGCTTTTGCTTTTCGTGCAACAAAGAGCAGATCTTCTACATAACGATGGTAGGAATCGACATAAACAAGCGACGGATCATCCACCAGACGGTAGCTCTTTCCGTGGCCGCAGTGTTCCGGCAGATAAACATGAAAATGCTCTTTGATAAAATAATACACGATCTCTTTATATTTCTCTGCATTTTCCGTAAAACCGTGTGAAATTACAACAACACCTCTCGGGCGGAATGCGCGGTAACGAAGAACATGAATCGGATGACCGCTCTCCCTTTCCCAGTAAAATTCTTCTGCATGAGCGGCGAGGTACGGCTCCACACCATTCTGCATCCGCTCCGCATAATTTTTTTCCTGTAATACGCGTGTTCTCATTAGCAAATCACCTGCTTTCATCCAGATACGAAAGGATATCCTGAAGATTGTCGATGGTACAGTCCGGTGTAACTTCAATTTTGTTCGGAAGATGATCCGGGTTGTACCAGCAGGTCAGGATTCCTGCATTTTTTCCGCCGCGGATATCACTTGTGAGGGAGTCGCCGACGATCACAACCTCATCCGGTGCATAACTTCCGATTTCGTTCCATACCGCATCAAAAAAAGCCTTCTGCGGCTTGTCCACACCGACCTGTTCCGAGATAAAAACGCCGTCCAGAAGCTGATCAAGCCCGGAAAAGCGGAGTTTACGCTCCTGTGCAACAGTGGTTCCATTTGTTACTGCATACTGTTTTACGGTAGCTTTCAGCTGTTTTACCAGTTCATCTCCGTGATCGCAGAAGAAAGCCTTATCGCCGAGGCGGATCTGATATTCATCATTGAATACTTTTACCTGATCCGTCGGCAATCCTTCCGATTCAAAAAATTCATGGAACCGTCCAAGCATCACCTGTTCTCTCGTAAGCTCTCCCGTCTCCAGCCGCTCCCAGTAACCGCGGTTGATCACGCTGTAGCGCTGCAACATTTCGTCCGTGCAGGTTCCCATATGAAACTTGTTGAAACAGTACTCAATTGCATATCGTTCCGACATCTTAAAATTCAGAAGTGTTCCGTCGATGTCCCACAAAATTACTTTTATCAAAGAGAAATCCTCCCTTGGTTTCATTTGTATTTTCCAATTATCTGTTTTTCATTCTAGCATAGATTACAAATACGATCAATTGTATTTTAGGCATTGTATCTTTTGAGAAAAAGTGCTACGATAAAAAAGAATTTCCGTGAAAAAGAAAAGGAAGAAGGAAGAAACACTATGAAATTTACTTATCCAGCCGTTTTTCATAAAACCGAACAGGGAACCTACGAAGGTTATTTTCCAGATCTCGCCTGCTGCTATGCAAAAGGGGATACCCTCGACGAGGCGCTGGAAGATGCCATTCACTCCGCCTATGACTGGATCTCTCTGGAACTGACGGAAGAAGAACCTGATTTTCCGCCGGTATCGGATGTGGCAGATCTCGGGAAAAGCGAAGGTGAAATTGCAAGAAATATTGCCGTCAACATCCGGCTTTTTGAGGGATGGGACGAATAAGTTCAAAAAAGAGAAAGAAAACCGTATTGCTGCGATATTCGAAACGCGGCGATACGGTTTTCTTTTTATCTCTTCCAGGTTTTCAGCATCTCTTTTTCTTCTTTGCTGATCCGTAGCGACTCTCTGATTTTCTGAATTGTTTTGTTATGTGTCCAGTCATCGAGACTGTTTTCTTTCAGCAGTTTCTGTGTTTTTTCCGGAAAATAAATATAACAGATCGATACTGCCCAGGCGACGGCCATTTTTACGTAATAGCCATCGTGATGAATCTTTTTCATCTCCTCCAGCACAGCATCGATATACGCTTCGTTGATAAAAAAGTCCAGCAGACACACAACACCAAACCGGATTTCATATTCCCGGCTGCTTTTCAGCCATTTCTGCAGATATCCATACCAATACTCCTGGTCTTTCTTCATAAAATGGCACGTTGCACAGGAGCTGTCACAGATTCCCCAGCTGTTGATCATCGGCACGAAGCGGTCCAGTTCTGCCGTCTGTTCTTCACTGGTCAGCTTTCCGTAGCCGATCATCATTCCGCGGATCAGAAGCTCCTCGTAGACTTCTGGATTAAACTGTTCGGTATAAACTTCATAATGGTCTCTTGCTGTCGCTTTTGCAATCCGTCGCGAAACCGGAATGCGGACACCAAGAATCCGACAGTTCTGTCCCGGCACAAGAGAGCTGTGAAATTCCCGGTATTTTGCATCTATATTGCTTTCCAGTTCTGCCCGAATGGCCTGCATTACTTCCTGTTCCATATGATTTCCCCTTTCTTTTCTTTCTCTTTAAGATGTTTTACACGCTTTTTACAAATGTTTAACCCTGTTATTTCTGCACTTCTGATAAGATAAAATTAAAGTAAACGATAACATCCACCCTGCCAAATGCCAGATCTTTTCCGGCTGAAAGGTGAGTCTTATGAGAAAGAAATATACATTTTTTCAAAATATTCCATTCCTGTGCAAATTTCAGAAGCAGCCAGCCCTTGCAGAAGAAGCGCCAGTTGTTTCCACAACGCTGTCTATTCCGTTTTCCGGACCCGCAGAAAGATCCTTATATTTTACCGAAAACCCGGATTTTACCGCTCCCTCTGCCGGTATCCATTCCCGTCGTTTTCCGGGAAGCCGGATCTTTCTATATTCCAGCGATCCCGAGCACGATCTTGCGGCAGTTCCATCCTCTCTTTTCGATGTGCTGCACCGCTATTTTGCCGTCCATTCACCGGATGATGTCGTTTTATGGAAAGATGGCATTCTCTCCTTCCAGACCATGGAAAATCAGCCGCAGCCGTTGACTGCTCTTTGTACACCGGATGATGCACGGGATTCCAAAATCATTCCGTTCCCCACACTGTCAGAACGGCAGCGCATTTCACAGTAACTGCTATTTAGCCAAACCAGCAGGAGCATGATGGAAAATACCCCTTTCCGTCATGCTCCATTTTTTACTTAATTCCGAGAATTCCACTAATCCGCTCTTTCGAAAGCCCCGCGCCGATTACAATCAGCACTTCCTGGCTCTCCGGCACTGCCTGGAATGTCATCTGTTCCCGCGTCGCATTGATTTCGCTCCACACAGTTTCGCCCGTCTTTACAATTCCTTTGATCCGGAATACATTGCCGCATGATGGATCCGCAAAGATTGCTTCTGCTGCCTTTTTCAGCGCTTCTTCCGTAATCTTCGGCTCCAGAAAGCAGAGCGAATCAAATGTCTGCTGCTCGCCGAAATCCAGCTTCCGGTAATCCTCCGAACGGTAACTGCATTCGGAGAGCATTTTGAAATCATCCTCTGTCAGATCATCCCAGTTTTTCTGTAAAATTTCTGCATCAGAAAACTGTCTTCTGCAGCCTGCCTGCTCGAGCGTGCGGTTCAGATGGGCAATCGTTTCTTCTTTCTTTTCCTCCGAAACATTCTGTACTTTGCTCAGCACGATTTTACCAGCGTTCGCCGCCTCGGAAGCCAGCAGATACTCTTCTTCCTCCGACAGCTTCTCATCGAGCCCGGCATCCAGAATCGTGATGACGCTTCCCGCCTCATACCAGCGGTTCAGCGGCTCGTCATACAGCGTGTCAAAGAACTCATCCACATCGTAAATCCCCGACGGTTCCACGAGAATGCGGTCGTAGCCGCTCATGCCCATCGAGATCAGTTTCGTGCGGAATCGTCTGCGGTGTGTCTCTTTGTCGCATCCGCCGGAAATCATCTCCAGCTCGCACTGATCGCCGCGCAGTTCCTGCAGAAGCAGCATATCCACATTGACTGCCCCAAAATCATTCTCCAGGATGCCGATGTTCTTTCCCTGTGCCATCAGATACTTTGCGTACTGTTTCAAAAAAGTCGTCTTCCCTGAGCCAAGGAAGCCTGTAATCAGATCAATTTTAATCATTTCTGCTGTCCTTTCTGCTGTCTTTTTCCGTCTGCAGCCTGCGGAGCTTCGAACACTCTATTTTCGTCTGCGCTCTTTGCCGGTAAATGTATCGATGTCTATGCGCCATACGGCAACGCGCTCCACCATCTCTGGTAGAAAAGCGATCTTCGCCTCCGGTGCGATATGCGCCATGATTTTTTCCAGGCCTTTCTTCTTTACCTCCGGATCTGTCACCTCCGTGATGGTTCCGTTTCCCATGATACTGCGGTACGCATAGGAATACGCACACGTATAGTCACCTGTAATCACTTCATGGTTGTAATCCATCTCCACCGCTACGCGCGGATCCGCTGCAAATGCAGCCGCCTTCCGCCCTTCTTTTGCCCCATGCAGGTACAGACAGACGTGAAGAGTTCCATCTTCTTCCCGGACATCATATCCATAATTCATCGGCACGATAAACATGCCTTCCTCATCCATCGCCCCGATCCGCACAACCTCGCAGCTTTCCAGAATTTCTCTTAAAATTTCAGGATCTGTAATCTCCCGCTTTTTTAAACGCATTTCACGCATCGCAATCACACCTCTCTTATTCGCAGCTATTTATGATATGGCTCCCCGCAGTTAATGCGGTAGCTCCGGTAAATCTGTTCCAGCAGAATAACCCGCATCAACTGATGCGGAAATGTCATTTTCGAAAAACTGAGCGCATAGTTCGAACGCTTCAGAACTTCCTCGCCAAGCCCTAAGGAACCACCGATCACAAAAATAATATGGCTCGTTCCCTGCACGCCGAGCGTATCTATTTTCTGGGCCAGCTCCTCGGATGTGAGCTGTTTTCCCTTAATTTCCAATGTAATCAGATAAGCGTCATCCCGGATATATTTGAGAAGGCGTTCTGCTTCTTTATTTTTGATATTCGTCTCTACGGTTTCACTCGCGTTGTCCGGCGTTTTTTCATCCGCCACCTCGATAATTTCCAGCTTTGCATAGCGGCTGAGGCGCTTGGAATACTCGGCGATCGCATCCCGTAGATATTTTTCTTTGATTTTTCCTACTGTTAATATCGTAATTTTCATTCTGTAATCTTAAAACCCTTTCGGATATCTGTCAAAAACACCAAAAGCCATATAGATCACTTTTTGTCCGCGTCTATATGGCTTTTAGTTTAGAAAAGCAATGCCTTATGCATTTTTGCTTTTGATATACTCATCAATTCCTTTAGCTCCGGCTTTTCCGGCACCCATAGCAAGGATAACGGTTGCTGCACCTGTTACAGCGTCACCGCCGGCGTAAACGCCCTCTTTGCTGGTCTTTCCGGTTTCTTCCTCAGCTACGATACATTTTCTTCTGTTGACATCCAGACCGTAGGTGGTGGAAGAAATCAGCGGGTTCGGGGAAGTACCAAGAGACATGATAACTTCGTCTACTTCAATTTCGAACTCAGATCCTGGAATCTCAACCGGTCTTCTTCTTCCGGAAGCGTCCGGCTCGCCAAGTTCCATACGGATGCAGCGGATACCGGTTACCCAGTCTTTGTCGTCGGTCAGAATTTCTACCGGGTTGGTCAGAAGGTCGAAGATGATACCTTCCTCTTTTGCATGATGAACTTCCTCTGCACGGGCCGGAAGCTCTGCCTCAGAACGACGGTAAATAACGTGTACCTCTGCGCCGAGACGAAGTGCGGTTCTTGCAGCGTCCATAGCTACGTTGCCGCCGCCGACTACAGCAACTTTCTTGCCGTGTGCGATCGGGGTATCGTAATCATCGCGGAATGCTTTCATCAGGTTGTTTCTGGTCAGGAACTCGTTTGCGGAGAATACGCCGTTTGCGTTCTCACCCGGGATTCCCATGAACATCGGAAGGCCTGCACCGGAACCGATGAAGACTGCTTCAAATCCTTCGTCTTTTAACAGCTCGTCGATGGTAACGGATTTTCCGATGATAACGTTGGTCTCAATTTTAACACCGAGAGATTTTACGTTCTCGATTTCAGCGGCAACTACTTTGTCTTTCGGAAGACGGAACTCCGGAATACCGTAGCTTAATACACCGCCGGCTTTGTGAAGTGCCTCGAAGATGGTTACATCGTAGCCAAGTTTTGCAAGGTCTCCTGCGCAGGTAAGACCTGCAGGGCCGGAACCGATAACCGCGATCTTGTGGCCGTTTTTCTCTGCTGCCGGAACCGGTTTGATACCGTTTTCTTTTGCCCAGTCAGCAACGAAACGCTCCAGTTTGCCGATGGAAACAGCGTCGCCTTTGATTCCGCGGACACATTTGCCCTCGCACTGGCTCTCCTGCGGACATACACGGCCGCAGACTGCCGGGAGTGCACTGGACTCACCGATAATTTTGTATGCTTCCTCGAAGTTTCCTTCTTTTACCTGTGCAATGAATGCCGGAATGTTGATATTAACCGGGCATCCTGTGATACATTTTGCATTTTTACAGCCCAGGCAGCGCTGTGCTTCTTCTACTGCTTCGTCTTTGTTGTATCCAAGACATACCTCGTCAAAATTTGTGGCACGTACCTTCGGCTCCTGCTCACGTACCGGTACTCTGTTTAATCCCTTTGCCATTATTTGTCACCTCCGCACTGGCCGCATCCGCCGTGATGGGTTGCGCCTTCCTGGTATCTTAAGAGAGCTCTTCCCTCTTCTGTCTTGTACATCTGCTGACGTTTCATAGCCAGGTCGAAGTCTACCAGATGACCGTCAAACTCCGGTCCGTCTACGCAGGCAAATTTTACTTCATTGCCTACCATTAGACGACAGGCACCGCACATACCGGTTCCGTCTACCATGATCGGGTTCATGCTGACAACGGTCGGGATGTTCAGTTCTTTTGTCAGAAGACATACGAATTTCATCATGATCATCGGTCCGATGGCAACACAGACATCATACTGTTTGCCCTGGTTCTGTACAAGGTCGCGGAGTACATCGGTACCCATACCTTTTCTTACGTAAGAACCATCGTCTGTGGTTATGTACAGATTGCTGACAGCAGACATTTCTTTCTCGAGAATAACGAGATCTTTTGTCTTTGCTCCGACAATGGCGTCAGCAGTGATTCCATGCTCATGCAGCCATTTTAACTGCGGGTAAACCGGTGCAGTTCCAACACCGCCGGCTACGAATACGATCCGTTTTTTCTTCAGTTCTTCGATATCTTCGCTGCAAAACTCGGACGGCTGTCCCAGAGGTCCTACGAAATCCATGAAAGCATCTCCCGCTTTGAGATCTTTCATTTTTTTGGTAGATTCTCCGATCGGCATGAATACGATGGTGATAGTTCCTGCTTCTCTATCGTAATCACAAATGGTCAGAGGAATTCTTTCTCCTTCTTCATCTGCCTTGACAATAACAAACTGTCCAGGGAGGCAGTGCTGTGCTACTCGCGGTGCTTCTACTACCATACGGTAGATGTTATTCGCGAGCATTTCCGCTTCTTGAATCTTGTACATAATATCCTCCTAATCTTGTTAGAAATATTTTAACAAAAGCACGACTTGGATTTTCGCGCATTTTATGTTAATACTTTATCACGTTTCCGGTTATTTGTAAACAACGGACAACATCTTTTCCCATCATCCGTGTTCCTCCAGATAATTTTCGAACTGTTCCATGGACATCAGAACTTTTCTCGGCTTGGTTCCTTCCTCCGGTCCTACGACACCGGCATCCGCGAGCTGATCCATGATTCTGGCCGCGCGGTTGAAACCGATTTTCAGCACTCTCTGGAGCATGCCGATCGATGCCTTATCTTTTTCGATGATAAATTTTCCGGCTTCCACGAAGTAATTATCGCGGTTATCTCCGCCGCCTGCGGCAGAACCGCCATCCAGGCTTACGGTGTGAATCCGTTTTTCGATATCCGGATCATAAGCGTTCTCGCCGTAGTGATCTTTTAAGTAGGCAACGACATCGCTGACCTCTTTATCCGAAACAAAGGATCCCTGCAGACGGGCCGGTTTCTGGTAATCCTGCGGCTTGTAGAGCATATCGCCTTTTCCAAGCAGTTTTTCCGCACCTCCCATGTCGAGGATCGTACGGGAATCTACGCTGGAAGAAACCGAGAATGCAATACGGGACGGCATATTTGCCTTGATAAGACCAGTGATGACATTGACGGAAGGTCTCTGTGTTGCAATAATCAGATGGATGCCGGCCGCACGGGCAAGCTGTGCCAGACGGCAGATCGCATCCTCCACTTCTCCCGGCGCAACCATCATCAGGTCGGCAAGCTCATCCACGATAATGACGATCTGCGGCAGTTTTTCCGGTTTTTTGCCGTTTTCATCCGGCGGCAGCTCGGCAACTTTTGCATTGTAGCCTTTCATATCGCGCACGTTGAATTCCGCAAATTTGTTATAACGGTCTGTCATCTCCGCAACCGCCCAGTTCAGAGCTCCGGAAGCCTTTTTCGGGTCTGTGACAACAGGAATAAAAAGGTGCGGAATGCCGTTATAAACAGAAAGCTCAACGACCTTCGGGTCGATCATGATCAGTTTGACGTCTTCCGGTTTTGCCTTATAAATAATACTCATAATCAGTGTGTTGATGCAGACCGATTTACCGGAACCGGTCGCACCGGCGATCAGAAGATGAGGCATTTTCGCGATATCTGCGATGACCGGCTGACCGGCGATGTCTTTTCCGACAGCAAAGGCCAGATTCGAAGAAAAGTTCTTAAACTCCGGTGTTTCAAGAAGATCACGCAGCATCACGGCCGTGTTCGTCTTATTTGGAACCTCGATTCCGACTGCGGATTTTCCCGGGATCGGTGCCTCAATGCGGACATCTGCTGCTGCAAGACTCAGCTTGATATCGTCGGTCAATCCGACAATCCGGCTTACTTTCACGCCCTGTTCCGGCATCAGCTCATACCGTGTGACGGTCGGTCCGCAGCTTACGTTATTGACTGTAACTTTGACACCGAAGCTGTCCAGCGTCTCCTCCAGTTTCCGCGCTACTTCCCGCAAATGCGCATCGGAATCGCCCATGGCACCGCGCATCCCTTTTTTCAGAAGATTCATCGGCGGTGTTTTGTACTCCGGCCGCTTTTCCTCTGCTTTTTTCCCGATTTCCTGACGAATGCCGTCTATATCCGCCTCGATCTCTTCACAGGAAGACCGCGGATTTCTCGTATGATCCGCAGACGTTTTCTCTTTTTTCGCCTCTTCTGCAGCTTGCCGTGTCATCTCCGGTCCTGTCTTTTCCGGCTCTTCAGCCGGCACAGAACCACGGTGAATCGAAAGCTCCGGCATCTCCATCTGATGGGTATCGTCGTTTTCGTTTAAATCAGCCTTCGATTCCACATGAGAAAGAAGGCGGGATTTCTTTTTCTTCCCGGCTTTTTTCGGTTCCTCCACTGGCTCAAGAATCAGCTCTTTTCCTTCCTCTTCCTCCATCGCAGCTTGGCGCGCCAGACGCTCCTGGCGGCGCTCCTCCGCCATCCGGCGGTGGTCATTCGTCTTTTCATGGATCGGCGCGAGAATCGGCTTCTGCGTCATCACGATCACGGAAATCACGATGGCGATCACAATAATCACCCACGCGCCGATCTGGCCGAATCCCATGCCGAGAATTTTCACGACAGACCCTCCTAAGATTCCTCCGCCGAGATGATCGTAGGCGCTGTCAAAATAGTAATCCAGAAATGTCGTATCTCTCGTATAGCCGGACGCCAGAAGCTGCATAAAAGCGCAGAAAAAGACGAAACAGCTGATCGCTCCCCCGGTTTTCCGCACAATTAAAAAGTTCTGTCTGTTTGCTATGTAAAATGCTGTTCCAAAGAAGATCAGAACCGGTGCTGCCCACTCTGTCACGCCGAAAAGGCCGAAAAAGAAGTCGCAGACAGCCTGTCCGATCACGCCGCCCATACCGAAATTACTGAGCATCAGCAGAATCGAAACAGCAAGCACGGAAAGCAGAATAATTTCTGCGCGCACTCCCTCGTCCATCGGCTCACGGACTGTGTTTTTCCTTGTGCCGGAGGTACGTTTTGCGGTACTGCTCTTTTTCACCGTTGTTTTTCTGGCCGTTGTTTGGGTCTGTTTCTTTTTTGCTGTTCCGGAAGCAGAAGTTTTTTTCTTTGTCTTCCCGCTTCCCTTTGTTGTATTTGCCATGCAGAACTTCTCCCCTTTCTCGTATTACAGCAGAAAATATCCTGCAATGGAGAATGTCCCGACAAGAAGACAGTACAAAGCAAAATATTTCAGTTTCCGTTTTTTCACCACACGCATCAGAATGCGGATCGTAAAGTAACCGGCAAGTGCCGCCATGAAAACGCCGACCAGATATACCGGATGAAAAACAATTTTATTTTTTCCCATGGTCGCAAGTTCAACGATCGTTGCCCCGATAATCGCCGGAACACTCACAATCAGAGAGTATTTCACAGCGTACGAACGGGTCATGCCGCCGATCACACACGCAGAAATAGTCGAACCAAGACGGGAAAGACCCGGAATCGTGGAAAAGCCTTGGAAGAATCCGGCAATCAGTGCATCTTTCGGCTTTAAATTTTTCTGCGTTTTTTCTCCCTCCGGAAGCATATCTGCCACCACAAGCAGAATCGCCGTCAGATACAGACCAACGCCAGGTGCCAGCAGATTCGAGGAGGTCAGTGTGACAAGGCTCTGAATCATACCGCCGATTACAGCAGTCGGGATGGTGGTCAGAATCAGCAGGAAAGCAAGCATACGGTAGTTGCTGCCGAGCACCTTCCGGTACTGCTTTCCCTCCTGATGCTGACTGGAAAAGTGTTCCTTTAAATTATGAAACAGATCGATTATGATTCCGCACAACGCGAGGAAGAGACGTTTCCATTCCTTCGAAAATGTGAGCAGAATTGCAATCATGGAGCCAAAGTGCAAAAGCACATTGAAAAACACCGTCTGCGTATCTTCGATCTTCATAAAGTGACGGAAGATAATCAGATGTGCGGAGCTGCTGATCGGCAGGAATTCCGTGATTCCCTGGATCAGACCCAGAAATAAAGCTTCTATTACTGTCATTTTTTTATCCTGTTCCCTTATTTTTCTCTTTTGTGAAAGTCCGGACAAAACTTCCGTTCGAATTTTCACAGCGAACTCATTCTAACACAAAATCCCCTGAAACACAAGCCGCGCCGTGAAGTCAATTTTCTGTCCCTGCTGCCTTTTTCATCAGCTCATTCAGCTTTTCGAGCGCGCGGGCAATGCCGCCGACCTCGTCGATCAGGCCTTCTTCCACTGCCTGCGGGCCGTCCAGCATTGTTCCGACATCCTTGACCAGCATTTTCGTATCGAGCATCAGCTCCTCGAGCCGTTCCTTGGTGATTTTAGAATGGGCCGATACAAAACCTGTGATCCGATCCTGCGTCTTTTCCATATTACGGTACGTCTGTGCAACACCGATGAACATGCCGTTTGTACGCACCGGGTGAATGACCATGGTGGCACTCGGCACGATCAGCGAATAGTCTGCTGCAACTGCGAGCGGGACACCGATCGAATGACCGCCCCCTAAAACGAGCGATACCGCAGGCTTTCGCATGGACGCAATCATCTCTGCAATTGCAAGACCGGCCTCCACATCTCCGCCTACGGTATTCAGGAGAATCAGAAGACCATCAATACTTTTGTCCTCCTCGGCACGGGCAAGAGCAGGGAGAATGTGCTCATAGCGCGTCGCTTTCGTGCGCTCGCCGAGTGATTCATGCCCCTCCACCTCGCCGATGATGGACAGCAGATAAATGTTGGTCTTCAGTTCTACAATATTTTCTTTTTCTGTCTGGTTTTTCTGTGATTCTGCCATACGGATTTCCTCTTTTCTGCTATTCCAAAATAGCTTCATCAGTATGCGCAGATTCTTATGATTCTATGTAATTTCCAGCGAAATTACTCGTCCAGATTGGTGTATACGTACTGTACGTCGTCGTCGTCATCCAGCAGATCCAGGGTACGGTTCAGATCTTTTAATGCCTGCGGATCGGTCAGCTCTACGTAGGTCTGTGGGATCATGGTAACGTCTGCCTCTGCCATGGCGATACCGTCTTTCTCCAGAGCCTCACGTACTGCGGAGAAGTCATCCGGATCGGTAATGATTTCGTAGCTGTCCTCTTCGTCTGCGAAGTCTTCTGCGCCTGCATCCAGAGCAAGCATCATCAGATCGTCAGCATCCATTTCGCACTCTTCTTTGTCGATGATGATCTGGCCTTTTTTGTCGAACATGTAGGATACGCATCCCGGTGTTCCAACGCTTCCGTTTCCTTTGGTGAAAGCGCTTCTTACGTTTGCTGCGGTACGGTTCTTGTTGTCGGTCAGAGTCTCTACGATGATCGCGATACCATTCGGGCCATAACCTTCGTAGGTGATACGCTCGTAGTTGTCTGCGTTTGCATCTCCGGCAGCTTTTTTAATACCGCGGTCGATGGTATCGTTCGGCATGTTGTTTGCTTTTGCTTTTGCGATAACGTCACGCAGCTTGCTGTTGTTTGCCGGATCCGGTCCGCCCTCTTTGACAGCGATTACGATCTCACGGCCGATGATGGTAAAGATTTTACCTTTTTTTGCGTCGTTTTTTTCTTTCTTATGCTTAATATTGGCAAATTTTGAATGTCCTGACATACCTCTTTTGTCTCCTTTATTTAAAGTATTACTTTTCTGTAAAAAGGTTTCCCCGAAAAACGGCAGAAGCCCATATAATATAGAATATAGCACGATCTTTCTCATTCGTCAACCGTGAACCGCGCCAAAAATACCCCTTATGTAGGCAGATCCAGGCTGATTTTCAGTGCTTCGTTCACAAGGGCCAGCTGTTCCGGCGTCAGATGACAGATTTTATCTTTCAGCCTTCTCTTATCGATCGTCCGAAGCTGTTCCAGTAAAATAACAGAATCCCGTACAATCCCATAGGCGGACGCTTCGATCTCAATGTGCGTCGGCAGCTTCGCCTTATTCATCCTCGATGTAATCGCCGCACAGATCACCGTCGGACTGTGCCGGTTGCCGATGTCATTCTGAATGATCAGCACCGGACGGACACCGCCCTGCTCACTTCCCACAACGGGCCGCAGGTCGGCATAATATACATCGCCACGCTTGATTACCACTTGTGCTCACTCTCCGATTCTTTCCGTTTTGCTTTCCCATACGATAACGATCCGGCGTTTTACGCCTTTTAAAATCGTTTCCATGTATTTAATATTGCCTGTTTTTCCGGAGGTATTCACAAATTTCATCCGGCGCTTCAAAAAAGTCCGCCCGGAGTCCTTTTGGGAACCCGTGATTCTGATCTGCTTTGCTCAGATTGACTGCAATCCTCTGATAATCTCGGATGCTGTTACATAGGAAGCACTGCTTTTTTCTTCCGCAGCCTCTCCCGCCTTTCCATGCGCATATGCCGCCAGTGCCGCTGTTTTGGCAAGGCTGATTTTTTTCTCGTTTTTTTCACACTGACGTTTTGCTGCAAAGGCGCCTGTGATTCCCGCGAGCACATCGCCGCTTCCCGCCGTCGCAAGCGCACTGCTTCCGCTTGTGTTTATGTAATACTGCTCACGCCCTTCCTCTGCTGTCACGGTTACGGAATCCTTTCGTACACAGCAGGCCTGGTATTTTTCGGCTGCCCTTCCGGCGCTTCCTGCCGGGTCACGCTGGCATTCTGCAATGGTCATGTGCAGCAGCCGTGCAAGCTCTCCTACATGAGGCGTTAAAATTTTTTCTGCCCGGCAGCCCGAAAGAATCTCTGCATCTTCTGCAATCAGGTTCAGCGCATCTGCATCCAGAACAAGAGGAACTTCTGTGTGCTGCACCGTAAAAACGAGCAGTTCTTTTGCCGTCCGGCTTTTGGAAAGTCCCGGTCCCGCAACAACAGCGTCCGCCCAGGCGAGATCCTGCAGCAGGGCTTCTTCCGGAAGCGGCTCATCCTCCTTCCAGAAATCCGCCATTGCTTCCGGCAGGGCACAGAAAAGCGGCGTACGGTTTCTTTCCTCTGTCACAACCTTTACCATGCCGGCACCGGATGCAAGGACTGCCCTGGCACACAAAACAGCGGCTCCGCACATGGCACCGGAACCGGCAAGTACCAGCACCTTTCCGAAGGTTCCCTTATTTCCCATCGGCGTGCGGGTAAGAAACCGGTCCAGATCTTCTTTTTCCACTGAACCGTACCAGGGCGTCTCCTCTTCTCCTGCATCAAAGCCGATTCCGATATCACGGACCAGGACCTCTCCGGCATATCGTTTTCCGGGATCAAAGAGAAGCCCTGGCTTTGCACAGGCAAATGTCACCGTGGCTCTGGCTTTCACCGCCGCATCAAGGACCTCTCCGGTATCCGTGTGGATCCCCGAAGGGATGTCCACGGCAAGAACAGGAACACCGCTTGCGCAGATTGCTTCCACTGCCCTCCGGTACTCCCCTGCCAGCGGACGGGATACGCCAATTCCAAAGATGGCATCTATGATAACAGTATATTCCCGGAAATCCGGATTCTTAACCTCACGGACCCCATAATTTTCCGCAATTTTCTTCTGTGCTCTCATGCCTTCACTGTATTTTTCCGGATTTCCAAGACAGAACAGTTCCGCATCCACCCCTTTCGTCTTTAAAATCCGTGCAATTGCCGCACCGTCCCCTCCATTATTTCCGGGACCGCACACAGCAAGGACTTTTCCTGTATCCCATGTTCCATTTTGAAGCTCCTCCACGCAGGACAGCGCTGCGCGCTCCATCAGTACCAGGGACGGTACCCCCATGGTTTCGATCGCATTGCGGTCTGCCTGCTTCATCTGTGCTGCTGTAAGAATCCGTTTCATCGCTTTTCCTCCTTTTCCTGCCTTATCCGGAAAATGAACAGAAAAAGTCTCCGGTTTCCCGAAGACTCTCCTGCTTTTGTTTTGGTTTCTTAATTGTTCTTTGGATGCTCCGCCTCATATCTGGTCAGATTGTAGGAGAGACGCATCAGACTTTCGGAAAGATGGACGTTCTCGACGATCACATCTTTCGGAAGTTTTAAGTTTAGATCGGTATGTGCAAAATTCCAGATTGCTTTTACACCGTTGTCCACGAGAATCTCTGCCATCTCTACCGCTTTTGCTTTTGGCAGTGTCAAAGCCGCAATCTCTACATGGTGTTCCTTGATAAATTCCGGAAGCTCGTCCGCCATGCGGATTTCAATTCCGCGCACGGAGATTCCTTTTAATACCGGGTTGACGTCAAAAATACCGACCGTTTTGAATCCGCTTCTTTCAAAGGCCGCATAATTGGCAAGCGCCTGTCCCAGATTTCCGGCTCCGACAAAAATCATATTGTGGACTCTGTCCAGACCTAAGATTTTTCCAATCTCGCTGTACAGATACCGCACGTTATAACCATACCCCTGCTGGCCGAAGCCGCCGAAATTATTTAAATCCTGGCGAATCTGGGAAGCTGTCACTTTCATCCGCTCGCTCAGCTCACCGGAAGAGATCCGTTCTACTCCGTCCTCCAGCAATTCGCCCAGGTAACGATAATATCTAGGAAGTCTTTTGATAACTGCCCGCGAAATTCCTTTTTCTTCCAAGATAAATTCCTCCTTATTTACACCTGCATATATTCATATTATATATGGTTGATAGAAAATTGTCAAAGATTTCTTGAAATTTTGTGTATTACTCTCTATAATAAGGATGGTGTATTATGTCAAAATACAGAAATATGTTATCTGGAGGAACCACATGATTCTTGCATGTCAGAATATCTCGAAAGCATTCGGGACAACGGAAATTATCAAAAATGCATCTTTTCATATAGAAGAACGCGAAAAAGCCGCACTGGTCGGCATCAACGGCGCCGGAAAATCGACGCTGTTAAAAATCATCATCGGCGAAATGAGGGCCGATGAGGGAGAGGTCATCCTCTCCAAAGGAAAGACGATGGGCTATCTCGCCCAGCATCAGGATCTGACCGGGCACCTTTCCATTTACCAGGAAGTGCTGACCGCGAAACAGAATCTGATCGATATGGAGGAACGCCTCCGTCAGATGGAAAGTGATATGAAGACAAAATCCGGTGCAGAGCTGGATGAACTTCTTTCCACCTACACCCGCCTCTCCCACACGTTTGAGCTGGAAAACGGATACGCGTACCGTAGTGAGGTCGTCGGTGTCTTAAAAGGTCTTGGCTTTGCCGAGAGCGATTTTGAAAAACAGGTGGACTCCCTCTCCGGCGGTCAGAAGACCCGCGTGGCACTTGGTAAACTGCTGCTCACCAAACCGGACATCATTCTGCTCGACGAGCCGACCAACCACCTCGATATGGACTCGATCTCCTGGCTCGAAACGTATCTTTTAAATTACAGCGGAGCCGTCCTGATCGTCTCCCATGACCGTTACTTTCTCGACCGCGTTGTCACAAAAGTCGTTGAAGTGGACAATAAAAAAGTAACAACTTTTGAGGGAAACTATACCGCCTACAGTCAGAAAAAAGCAATGCTCCGTGAAGCCGCTTACCATGCCTGGGTCAACCAGCAGCAGGAAATCCACCATCAGGAAGAAGTCATTGCAAAGCTGAAATCTTTCAACCGCGAGAAATCCATCAAACGCGCCGAGAGCCGTGAAAAAATGCTGGACAAAATGGATGTGCTGGAAAAGCCGACCGAAGTACGCTCCGATATGCGGATCCGTCTGGAACCGCGCATCACAAGCGGAAACGATGTGCTGACCGTCGAGCACCTCTCCAAAGCCTTCCCGGGACAGACGCTTTTCCAGGATCTGAATTTCGAAATCAAGCGCGGGGAGCGCGTCGCAATCATCGGAAACAACGGAACGGGAAAAACGACGATCTTAAAGATCTTAAACGAAGTCATCCGCCCGGATGCCGGCTCTTTTACACTTGGAAGCCGTGTACAGATCGGTTACTACGATCAGGAGCATCAGGTGCTCCACATGGAAAAGACCATTTTCCAGGAGATTTCCGACGCGTATCCGTATCTGACAAACACCGAAATCCGAAATGTGCTGGCCGCCTTCCTGTTTACAAACGACGATGTCTTCCAACCGATTCATACCTTGAGCGGCGGTGAGCGCGGACGAATTTCTCTTGCCAAGCTGATGCTCTCGAACGCCAACTTCCTGATCCTCGACGAGCCGACCAACCACCTCGATATCGTATCAAAGGAGATTCTGGAAAACGCGCTGAAGGATTACACTGGAACGGTACTGTACGTTTCCCACGACCGTTACTTTATCAATCAGACTGCAACCCGGATTCTGGAGCTGACGGGACAAACACTCGTCAACTATATCGGAAATTACGATTACTATCTGGAGAAAAAAGAAGAGCTGACCCGCATCTATGCTCCTGCTGCCGATGCCGCCGCTCCGGAAGAAACAGCGGCTCCTTCCGAAGCCTCCTCCACAAAGCTGGACTGGAAAGCGCAGAAAGAAGAACAGGCACGTCTCCGCAAGAAAGAAAACGAGCTGAAAAAGACGGAGAAACGAATTGAAGAGCTTGAGACACGCGATTCGGAAATTGATGAGGAAATGTCGAAACCGGAAGTCGCAACGAATGTGGCAGAGTGTGTGAAATTAAGCAAAGAGAAAGCAGAGATTGCCGCGGAACTCGAAGAGCTGTATGAAAAATGGGAAGAGCTTGCCGAATAGGCCTGGTTTTCCCCGGAAAATTCAAAACAGAAAAAGCCAGTCCGGCGCATCCCTTTTTGCGGGAATGCCGGATCGGCTTTCTTTTTTGCTTCGTTTAATTATTTCTCCAGCTCCTCGCGGATGGCCAGGATGAAATCACGGCTGTTTAATACGGTCGGATTTTCCATGGTGGTGATCAGCGCAAGGTCTTTTGTCATTTTTCCGCTCTCGATCGTTGCGATCGTTGCTTTTTCCAGACGGTCTGCAAATGCGGAAAGTTCTGCGTTTCCATCCATTTCCCCGCGTTTTCTGAGTGCGCCGGTCCATGCAAAAATGGTGGCCACGGAGTTGGTGGATGTCTCCTCACCTTTTAAGTGACGGTAATAGTGGCGCTGTACGGTTCCGTGCGCAGCCTCGTACTCGTAATATCCGTGCGGGGATACGAGAACAGAAGTCATCATCGCAAGGGAACCGAAGGCGGAGGATACCATGTCGCTCATGACATCGCCGTCGTAGTTCTTGCAGGCCCAGATAAAGCCGCCCTCTGCTTTCATGATGCGGGCAACGGCGTCGTCGATCAGAGTGTAGAAGTAGGTAATGCCTGCTTCTGCAAATTTCTCTTTGTACTCTGCATCGAAGATCTCCTGGAAGATATCCTTGAAGCGGTGATCATACTTCTTGGAAATCGTATCCTTGCTTGCAAACCACAGATCCTGTTTCGTGGACAGTGCGTACTCGAAACAGCTTCTCGCAAAGCTTTCTATGGAGTTATCCAGATTGTGCATGCCCTGAATGACACCGGCGCCGGTGAAGTTGTGGATCAGCTCTCTTGTCTCGGTGCCGTCCTCAGCCGTATAAACCAGCTCTGCTTTTCCCGGTCCCGGAATGCGCATTTCTGCATTTTTATAGACATCTCCGTATGCATGACGGGCAATCGTGATCGGTTTTTTCCAGTTGCGCACGCACGGCTCGATGCCTTTTACGACAATCGGGGTACGGAAAACGGTTCCGTCGAGCATGGCACGGATCGTTCCGTTCGGGCTCTTCCACATTTCTTTCAGATTGTACTCGGTCATACGCGCTGCATTCGGCGTAATGGTGGCACATTTGACTGCTACACCGTATTTCTTGGTAGCGTTTGCGGAATCTACGGTTACCTGATCGTTCGTCTCGTTTCTGTGTTCCAGTCCCAGATCGTAATATTCCGTTTTCAGGTCAATAAACGGGAGAAGCAGCTCATCTTTGATCATTTTCCAGAGAATTCTGGTCATCTCATCTCCATCCATCTCTACCAGAGGAGTGGTCATCTGAATTTTTTCCATAGTAGGCCTCCTTTTTCTATTCCCGTTTATTGTATAAAGTATCCTATAGCTTGTCAAGTCAAAATTCGCCTGATTTTTTGGCATTTTCCCATAAATTCACACAATTTTTGCAGGATGAGAGGTGTTTTCCTTCATTTTTCTTTTTTTATGCTGCCGCACAGTGTCTCACAGAAGAGACAGAAAACGGTCTGTTTGAAGCATCCCATGCCCCTGACGGTTGCGCGGAAGGCCAAGGTCTCTCGCCGATTCGCAAAGCAGCATTTTCGCCTGGACATTTGTAAGATCCGGAACCCGTTCAAGTGCCAAAGCCACGGCTCCGGACACCCGCGGTGCCGCCATCGAGGTGCCGCTCTTCACCACATATTCCTTCCTGCTTCTTCCAGGCGCGCAGGAAATGAGACGTTTTCCAGGCGCGACAAGATCCGGTTTGCAGACGCAGTCCCGTGTCGGGCCGCATCCGGAGATTCCTCTTCTTGGCTCCAGCAGATCGCCCGCTCCCACGGTGATCACTTTTCTGCTGTTCCCCGGCGCCGTAATACTGCCCGGAGCGGGCCCCAGATTTCCGGCCGCTGTCACAACAGTGATCCCGTCATCCCAGGCGCGCTCCACCGCCTGTACTAGCAGATCATCCACCGTTTTTTCCTGCTCTGTTGTTCCCACTGAAATATTTAAAATGCGGATATTAAGTCTTATTCGCTCTTTGCACACCCAGTCAATCGCCGCGAGGATATCCTGCTTTCTTCCATTTCCCCTTCGGTCCAGAATCTTCACTACGACAAACCGGCATCCCGGTGCCGCACCCTGGTATTTTCCGCCGGACGCTCTTCCACTTCCGCCAAGGATACCACAGACATGCGTTCCGTGTCCATTGTCATCGTAAGGCGTCTCCCGCCCGTACACAAGATCCCGGAAGGCTACAATCCGGCCGTCAAAATCCATATGGGGAAAAATCCCTGTATCCAGCACGGCGGCTGTAATTCCTTTTCCTGTCAGATTTTCCTGCTCTTTCATCCATAAGCCCCTGTGTATTCTTATCTTATGGTATGCAAAAAAGGCTGCCTTTCGCAAAGAACAGCCTTTTTGTTTTTCTTTTCTATACTTAAAACTGAATCTGCTTTTCCCCTTTCCGTTTCCAGAGAGCTGCTGCAAGCGGGATGCCGCAGAGCTCAGCCAGGACAAAGGCGCCCCATATCAGATTCAGGTTTCCAAATCCTTTGAGAAGAAATGCAAACACCAGCGGCAGAATCGCCTGGCGTGTCATGGATATGTACATACTTTCTTTTCCAAGGGAAAGTCCCTGCAACGCCGCCTGATAGATCAGGCCTGGAATCGAAAGCAGATAGGCCACTGCCAGAATGCGGAGCGCCGGGACTCCAATGCGCATCAGATTGTCCGAGGCATCATATTGTATGTATGGCAATAAAAAACAGGAAGATATCTGCCAAAACCGTTTCGGTAAAGATCTTCCTGTCCTTTTTTCAGAAACTTTTCAAAAACATTACTTCTGCTGCTCCATTCGCTTCAATTCCGGCAGAACCAGAATCAGCATGGTGATAAAGCAGAGACTTCCGCCGATTACGTTTGATACCGGTTCGGCAAGGAATACACCGTCCGTTCCCATGTGGAGTACGTACGGCATCAGATAGGTGAGCGGTACAACAATGAAGACTTTTCGGAGCAGTGAGAAAAAGATCGCCTGTTTCTTTTTATTCAGAGATTTGAATACGGTCTGTCCAATGTACTGCAGATCCATGAAAATGAATGCTGCAAAGTACTGCTTCAGAGCCGGAACCGCATCTGCGGTCAGTACCGCATCCGAACTGAAAATACCGATCAGCGCATGCGGCGCCAGAACAATCACGCTCCACATCACTGCGGTATAGCCGAGGATCATCGCACTCATGACACACATCGCCTTGCGCACGCGGGCCGGACGGCGTGCACCGTAATTATAGCTCAAAATTGGAGAAGTTCCCTCATTCATTGCATAGATCGGTGTCTCGACGAGCTGACGCACGCTCGATACGATCGTCATAACAGAGATGTAAATATCACCGCCGGTCACAGAAAGTACATTGTTGCAGCAGATCGTGACAAGGCTGTTGGTCAGCTGCATGATAAATCCGGCGGTACCGAGACTGACAATATTTTTCGCATAGCCTGCACACTCAGAAATTTCATCTTTCCGCACAAAGCGCACTTTCAGTTCCGATTTCCGGGTCAGGAAATACAGAACGAACACGGCGGAAAGTGTCTGGGAAATCACAGTTGCAATCGCAGCCCCCTGCACACCAAAACCAAATACAAAGATAAACAGCGGGTCAAGCAGCAGGTTTGCGACCGCTCCGATCGTGACGGAAAGCATGCCAACGGTCGAATAGCCCTGCGCGTTGATGAACGGGTTCATGCCGGTTGCCACCATCGACGGCAAAGTTCCGATCAGATAAATCATCATATAAGGATACGCGTATACCATCGCATCTGCCGATGCACCGAACAGCGACAGCAGTGGACGAGCAAACAAAAAGCCGATCACCATCAGTATGACAGCACAGACACATACCATGGAATACGACGTATTCATAATACGTTCCGCCTTTTTTTGATCATTCTTTCCACTCTCAATCGAAAACAGCGGAGCGCCGCCGCTTCCAAACAAGTTGCTGAATGCTGTGATGATAACGATCAGCGGAAAGCACAGACCGACTGCACCGAGTGCCGCCGTTCCTACCTCCGGGATCCGCGCGATGTAGACGCGGTCTACAATATTGTACAGCAGACTCAAAATCTGAGCAACCAGCATCGGGAGCGCTGCCCCGAAGATGTTTCCGGTTACGGTTCCATGTTCGAAATCAATTCGTTTCATTTGTTCCCTCATTCCCTTCTTTTTCACTTGCTTTTCAGTATAGCATGGCGTATTCTATATGTAAATTATTGTTTTTATATTGAAATTGAATAATTTTTATATAGTTTTTTCAGGAGGATTTTTATGGAACTTCGACAACTCGAATACTTCCGCGCCATCGTGGACGCGGGAACCATCAGCGGGGCGGCACGGGTGCTGCATATGACACAGCCGCCGTTAAGTTATCAGATCAAAATGCTGGAGGAAGAGCTTCAGGTGCCTCTTCTCATCCGCGGTACAAAGAAAATCACCCTGACCGAGGCAGGAAAAACACTGTATGAACAGGCAGGAACGCTTCTGATGCTTGCGGATCTCACCAGGCGCGAAGTCGTAAAATCCAGTCAGTCTGCGACACTCCACATCGGCATGACGCCATCCACCGTTTCGCTGCTCGCCGACTATCTCCTGCGATTTTCCCGGAAATACCCGCACATCCATTTTGATGTCCACGAGGGTTCTACCTTTGCTTTAAAAGACCAGCTCGAAAATCACATGGTGGATCTCACCACGCTCCGCACGCCAATCGTTTTAAATGGTTGCGAGACGAAGACCCTTTTAAAAGAGAGCATCACCGCCATGGCACTCCCTTCTCACCCGCTTTTTGCCGGGCGTGAAACCCTTTCGCTTACGGAACTTGCCGAGCAGCCGCTGATTCTGTCGAACCGCTACCGGAAATACATGCTCTCCGCTTTCGAGCAGGCGGGTCTGTTCTGCGATATCTATCTCACCTGCGAGGACGCCCGCACGGCAATGACAATGGCAGAAAAAGGCCTTGGCATCGCTCTTCTGCCGGCCTCCATGCTGAATCTTACCCATAAATTAAAGGCCTGCACCATCACAGATGCAGACCTTACAACCGAAATCCTGCTTGCCTGGCGCAAGGGGCGCCTTCCGTCTGAACTTCGGGCTTTTCTGGAATTGTGGGATGAAAATGACTCCCTCAATAATCAAATTCATGTTCCCCAACCGTAATCGTCTGCGTCAGTTTTTCATTCAGATACGGTTTACGAATCTCAATTAGATTCAGAACGGTGTAACCACGCTTTCCCAAAAATTCAATCATCCTGTGGTTATTGGGATGGACATAGTTGTAAACCGTATCGTTTCCATAAGAAGCTGCAATTTCTTCTGCCTTGCCATGCAGTGCGGCAGCAACTCCCTGCCGGCGGTACTCTTCTCTGACAAAGATGGATTCCACCCACACCACCTCGCTCTCAATACGACAGACAACATAACCTGCGTATTCGCCATGCACCGTGGCGGCAAACACTGGAAATCCTGCTAAAAGGTATTCCTTCATTTCTTCCCGTCCGTCTTCCACGTTCGGTTTTGATGCAATTCCTTTATAGGAACGCAGTTCTACTCGAAACAGCGCAACCATTTCTGCAAGGGCATCGTTTACCTGCCTGATTTCTACCAGTTCTATTTTTTTCATGGTTTCTCTCTCCTGCCACTGTCGTTCTTTTTCCTATTTGCAATTCGTCTCGCTGCTCATATCCGTGATCGAAGTATATCAGGCTTCTTTTCTCTTGCGAAACAAATATTCATCCAATTGTTTCCGAATCGTTTCCGGTATTTCTCTTGCCACCGGGCAGACCGCTGCGTTTGCGAATCTTCCGGTAAATACTGTCAGGAAATCAATATCTTTTTGCAGCTGCTCCATCGACATCACATCTTTGACATCGTAGCGGCAGTGAATCGGGGCGACATTTCCGTTGGCAATACGCGCAAACGAAACAGCCGGAACCCCATGATCGGCAAATGGTGTGGAATCACTGGAATAGACGCCGTTTTCTGCCGCAATTGGAAATCCAACTTCTGCAGCCATATAGCTGATGTAATGGGTAAGCTTTTCTTCTGCCGATACACAGGCGATAAATTTTCCCATATACGTTCCGATCATGTCCAGATTGATGTTCAGTACTGTTTGTCTCAGTTCTTTTTCATGATCTCTGACATACGCTTTTGATCCTAAAAGTCCTCTTTCTTCGCTTCCGCAGAATACAAACCGAAGACCATAATTCAGCTCTTTCCCTTTCATCTGCTCCATGATTCCAAGAAGCCCTGCGCATCCGCTCATGTTGTCATATGCACCATGCGAAAGCGATGTCGTATCATAATGCGCGCTTAAAACGATCCATTCTTCTCTTTTTCCCGGCAATTCTGCAATCACATTATGGGATTCTCCATCGTATTCCTTCTGCCGGATTTCCAGACGGATCTGTTTTACTTTATTTTTCACAAGTTCTACTGCCTGTGCGGAGTGAATCATAGCGCAGAGCACTTTCTTTTCCTCTCCGACAACGGCTTCCCGAAGATCTCTCTGATCAATGTCTGTATGTGGGTAATAGCTGTTTCCATATTGGAACAGAATCGCTTTCGCGCCTGCTTTCATCAAATCCTGGTACGCAAAAAATCCGATTCCCTGCGTATCCATCAGCACAATTTTATCTTTTGCACCGGCAACGGAAACCGGATCGGTTCCCGGCATATAGTAGAGTTCGCCTTCCACGCTTCCGCTTCCGCAGCATGTGAGCGCTTTGCATGGAATTCCCATCCCGTCTGCATACAAATGTGCCTCTTCGATTTCGCCCATTGCAACGCGGAAACTTTCCAGTTCTGCCGGGACTCCTAATGTCTCGCACTGCTCCTTTAAATAATTTGCAACCTGCAATTCTTCTTTTGTGCCGCTTGCATGCACAAAATCTGTCTGGTCAAAAATAGATTGTAATTTCATTATATTTACCTTCCCTTTCTTCCTTTAGTCAAGCGGATATTCGCAATCCGCTTTCGCTACTTGCTCATAACCAAAATCGAAATCCCATTTGTAAGCGCAAGCCAGATTTTCATGATTTACGCTTTTCCATGTTGCGCCCAAATATCAGAGAGACTCCATCAACCCTTTGATTCCCCGTTCTTTATAGATATCTTTATAGTATTGGACCTCATCTTTAATCAATTCATCGATCACCTGCATGCCAAGCAGTTCCACCGGCGCCTGGTCATCTGTGAGGATATAATTTCCTTTTTGATATTCTGTAAGATTTGAAGCAACTTCCTGCATCATATTTTTCAGATTTGCATTTGTAAGTTCGCCTGTATGCTTCGTCAGATTCTTTCCGATGTCCGGATCGTCCGACGCAAAGAGTTCCCGGTTGGATGATCCCGCCACATCGACGATAACCTCGGTAGTAAAGACACTTCCAATCGTATCTGAAAGGTACTGATTGATGTTTCCCTCTTTCGTTCCTCGCATATTCATATTTACCACCATGACGCCATCGTCCTTCAGATGCGATTTCACCAGCGCAAAGAACTCTTTCGAGGACATCTGGAATGGAATTGTGATGTCCTGATATGCATCAACCATAATCACATCATATGCTTTCTGCGAGGCGTTTAAAAACGCTCTTCCATCGTAAGTAGTCACCGGAACATCCTCTGAGAGTGAGAAATATTTCCGAGAGAGATCCGTGATCTTCTCATCAATTTCTACGCCTTCGATATTCATGTCCCCAAAATATTTCCTGCACTGTGTGGCGTAGGTTCCCGTACCCATGCCAAGGATCAGCACATCCATCTGATCTGTCGGCTTGTCTTTGAGCATAAGCGGCGCCGCCATCGCATAATCATAGTACATTCCGGTCAGTTCATCCTGCTTCATATAGACAGACTGTACGCCAAACAGAACATTGGTAGACAATGCTACTCTCTCATCATTTTCGTACACCTGAAGATAGTTGTATACAGACTCTCCCTCATATGTCAGGTTGTTTTCCCAGAATGCGAAGGAATCGGAATAACCTGTTCCACAGCAGAACGCGAAAATAAGTACCGATGCAATCACTTTCTTTTTCCCTGCTTTTTCCATCACAAAATACACGATGGATAACGCAAGTAAAATTCCCGCAAAGATCAGAAAAGTGATCGATGTTCCAACCGCAGGGATCGTAACAAACGTCGGCACAAAGGTACCAATAATGCTGCCGATCGTATTGAATGCTCCCAGTGTTCCCACCGTTTTTCCGTTATCATCCAGATTGCTCACCGAATATTTGACCAGCGACGGAGTTACCGTACCCAGTAAAAATAACGGGAACACAAAAATTACCATACAGGCCACAAACGCAGCCAGGATCAGAAAATTGTTATTTACGGAAAAAATCAGAACCGCAGAAATGCCAACAATGATATATTTTCCGACCACGGGAATTAACGCAATCCATAAAGCAGCTACGATGATACGTCCATAGAGCTTGTCCGGATTGGGCGACTTGTCCGCCGTTCTGCCTCCATAGATATTTCCCAGTGCCATAGCAATCATGATGGTTCCGATGATGATCGTCCATACAATCTGTGAAGAACTAAAATACGGGGCAAGCAGCCTGCTCGCACCAAGTTCTACCGCCATCACAGACATTCCGGAAAAAAATTCTGTCAGATACAAAAATAACTTGTTTTTTAAGATGCCACGATTTTTTCTTTCCATGTCGACTCCTTTTTTATTTTATCTTTTTGCTGCCATCATGCCGGCAAAAGAGTGAAACATACCGCAAAATGGAACGCACAGAATGCGGAAATGATTTTTCAAACGCGCTCTACTATCATACCATAGACTTCTTTGGAATTTTGCAATATATTTTTCCATGACTCTTAATGTCCAAACAGCCATCCCATAATTTTTTCATCCCGACAGAACAGATAACCGCCTCCGTGCTGATAAGTCACTTTCGTTCCTGCAAAGTAATTTTTCTCTTTTATATCCAGTACCAGCAAATTGTCTATTTCGGATTTTGCTAAACCCTGCTCTGCATACAGCTCATATAAAATCTGATACGCTTCTTTAAACGGTTCTGATCCATAATATTCATCACTTTCGCCAATCACAAAATAGACCGGTGTTTTTGCCTCTGTCACCGGTTCATATACTCCATCCCATTTGGAGCTGCACATGAGCGCTGCAGTAAACAGTTCCGGCTTTTTTCCCAGGATCAGCGCCAGCGTTTCTCCTCCGCCGGAATAGCCGTTACTATATACTTTTCCGGATTGATCTTATAATTCTCAAGAAGATACTACGTCAGCTCGATTGCCTGATCCGCGGATGTCTCACCCCAGTCATTTAACTGCGGTGCTACGATAATTATCTCCGAATTGTATTTTTGTGCCTCAAAACCAAAATCCTCTGTCCTGATATTTTCCCCCACACCTTGAAAGTACAGTCCCTGATAGCCGGGCAGTGTTACATATAATGCATATTCTTTTGTTCCGTCATAAGAATCCGGAATATATACATTATAATGAATATCCCCCTCCTGCTCCGAATGCAGGACACAATCCAGGATAAATCCCCGGTATTTCTCACTTCCTATGGTAACATTTTCCACTTTTTCCGGTTCTGCTGCCCCTTCTGATGCTGCTGTTCTTTCTGTTTCTTCCAGCTCTGTCATTTCTTCTGTATCCTTTGAATCCTCTATCTGTTCAGATCCCGCTGCCGGAACATCCATATTCCTTTTTCCAGCGCTTTTAAAAAACTGTCTGGATAGCAGAAGCGATATAGCAAAAATAGCAAAGCAAACCGTAATCAGCATTATTTTTCTTTTTGTCATAATGTGAATTCCTCCTTTTTTTACTATTTTTAATCATAGCAAAACGAGACCTCCATAAGAAGTCTCGTTTTTTTTCAGTCATAACCTTTCCGTTTATTCTTCTGGTCAAAGCTCTACCACTTTCGTTGCCAGCTTTTTGGCAAACCTTGCATCATGCTCCACGATCAGCATCGTTGGCTGGAACTGCGCAATCAGTTTCTCAATCTGCATCCGTGAAAATACATCAATATAATTCAGCGGTTCATCCCACAGATAGAGATACGCAGGTGTTAAAAGGCTGGCAGCAATCAATACTTTTTTCTTCTGTCCCTCGGAAAATTCCTCCATGTTTTTTACAAACTGTTCTCTGTCCAGATCCAGGCTGCGCAACATGGAAAGGAGCATTGGCTCATCAATTTCCTGCTTTTTGGCAAATTCTTTCAGCGTTCCGGACAGATGCGAGGTATCCTGGTTGATATAGGAAATAACGAGATTTGAGGCAATCGAACAGGTACCCGTTGCCATTATATTTTCGCCGGAAAGATTTTCGCATCCGGACATCGTAATTTTCCGCTTTTCGATTCCGCCATTGGAAGAATTTTGCAGGTTCTGCGTCAGAATATACTTGATCAGGCTGGATTTTCCACAGCCATTTTTTCCTTTCAGAAAAACACGGTCTCCTTGTTTCAGTTCAAAATTCAATCCGGTGATCACATGTTCTTTTCCATCCCGATATTTTAAGGAAAAATCCCTGCATTCGATCAGCCGTTCTTTGTAATGGGAAAGCGGCATAATCTTTAAATCTTTTACCGTTTCGATATCTTTTAACAGCCCTTCCTTTTTCTCGATCTCCCGGTCCATTCTCTCCTCGTACGCTTTGACGCGCGACTGCATTTTCTTCGTCTTTGCTCCGATATACGATCGTGTCGATATCGATCTGTCATGTTCTTTGGCTGGATCATACCCAATCTTGGTATTTTCATTTTTTTCTGCCCAGCGCGAAGAACGGTCGGCGGCTGCCTTTAGTTTTCCAATTTCTTTTACATGTTTTTCATGTTCCATTCTGGCGAAGTTGTCTGCTTTTTCCTTATTTTCCCACCAGCTGGAAAAATTGCCGCTCTGCACTTCGATCGAGGCCCGGTTTAAAACCAGCACATGATCGATACAGGCGTCCAGCAGATCCCTGTCGTGGGATACCAGAATAAATCCTTTTTTTGACGCCAGATATTTTTTGATAATCTCTCTGGCGTCCTGATCCAAATGGTTGGTGGGTTCATCGATCAGCAGAAAATCATTTTCACCGGAAAAAAGGACTGCAAGCATGACCCTGGTCCGCTCCCCAAAGCTTAACGTACCAAATGGTCTGTACAAAAGTTCTGCGTCCATATCCACTTTTTCCAATTCACAAAGAACTCTCCAGCTCTCTACTCCCGCTTTCCAGTCTTCCATCAGCTCCGCTGCTGTCCGTTCCAGATCTTTTTGTTTCACCGGATACGGAAAATAATCGAAGACAACCGATCGGGTGATCGCTCCCTGGTATTCGTATTTTCCCAGGAGTAACTGAAGAAACGTTGTCTTTCCCTTTCCGTTTCTTCCCACAAAACTAAGCTTCCAGCTGGTGTCGATTGAAAACGATACATTTTCAAAGATTGTATCATAACTTCCTTCATACCCAAAGGTTAGATTACTGACATTGATCTGTGCCATAAAAACTCCCTTCTGCCTGTTTTTCTTTTTCTCACGGCATAAAAAATTCTGCCTAGAGTATTTAAAAAGCGAGCCCGCTTTGCGTACGCAAAACAGACCCGCATCCTAAACAGACACAGCGTGCATGGCACTGGTGTCGGAACATAACGAATCGTCTAAGTATCTAATTTAAGCGTACACAAAATAACCCGTTTCAAACAGGTCTTACCAAAATACAATTGTGTTTTCCAGCTTAAATTATTTCAGATACATTCCCTCACCTTTACACGTTCATGTTCTTTCTTTTTTCTATTCATGCTTTAAAGCGTCTTCGAAAAGCATTTTTCAAATATGCTCTATGCATAGTTGGACAATATCACAGATTTGCTGATCTGTCAATGCCAAACTAATTTCTCAGCATCTTTCCATTTTACATAAAAATAGTACAAGACCTTCCAAAAATGCCAGATCTCTGGGCTGGAACATCCTTTTCCACTCAGAAAAAATCCCCATGCCGGATCAAATGCCCGGGTTCAGCTACCAGAAACTGCTCATCCCATTCTCCCGACACCAGTTTTTCCAGGATTCGGTTACTTCCCTGCACATAGTCCAACGCTGCATGAATCATATCTGCATTTTTCTGCGCCTGCTCCGCATACGCAAGTTCATAACAATCATTATACCCGGTATCAATGATATCCAGAAAATAATACTGGTCAAACCACATGTGGAACAACGTTTCTTCATCTAGTCCCTGAAATTCCTTGGATGCTTTCCGATAATCTTTCAATAGTGATAACACAGAAAATTTTTCGGGCTCATCCTCATAAAGATACAGATGCCCGCTCTCCTTGCGGTTGGGGATGTACCGGTCATCTGTGGCTAAAAGCAGGGACACACAATCATCTACTCTTGGAATCACAGTCCTTACCTGTGCCCGCACCTGGTCCCAAACTCCTCCGCAAAATCCCATGGCAGCCAGAATCGTATCCGGCTTCCTTTTTCTTTTTTCCAGTTCCTGCCAGATCACCGTTTTCATAGTCGCCGGCTCTACGTGATAGATCCGGTCAATGACTATAATCGGATAATTGGTATGCATCTTCTCCTGTGCCCGTTTCACATAACGTTCCAGCGAACTGCAAGTCAAAATGACGGTTTCTTTTTCCATATTCGTGCTCCTCGTACAATATATAAAAATTGATTTATCTGCGTCGTTTACCGTAAGTTTTTCTTTCTATGTTATACTACAATAGTTTTGATGTTGGGGGCAAAACCATAAATAACTTTGTCCTCTATTTCTATAAAGAGTTTTCTGAAATTCAATGCTGCTATCTTGGAACCGAAAAAGAACTTGCCCCGCTGTTTCCCACGAGGTATCTTTTCCAAGTGGTAATTCTTGCGTATATTCGATGGAACAGTTTCCACTCCATTACGCAGCCTTGCATAATTTTTGAATTCTTTGCTATTCATGTTCCGTTGGATTTTCGCACGTTCATGCGCTGCTTTGGATGTTACTATTTTTGCAACCTTCTTAAAGATCTTCGGCTTGCATTGATCCTGCTACGGACAGTTGGCACACTGCTCATGCAGAAAGGAAACGGCACACTGATTGCTTGGTTTCATATAAGAACATGACATTTTCTCAAAAAAGATGACATTTTTATCGTCTAAAACCACAGATTTTTTTATAAAAAAGGTAACGTCTCTGAAATATCGCTTCATAAACGTTACCTTGACTTCTTAGCAAAAACAACAAGTCCAGACAGAATATTCTATTTTTTCAACAAAAAGGAATACACAAAACTCTGCGCATCCCCCATGCTGCTTGACTTTTTCCGTCTGGCAGCTTATAATCAAATCAGAAGCAATCAAGGATATTTCCGTGTCAGTGGTTGTACTTTCTGAAATAATTTAAATTATTACAAAAAAGCAACAAGAGACAAAGGCTATCCCCTACTGCCAATAGGGAATAGCCCTCTTGCTATTTGCGGTGGTTGTCTATGTAAGTTGACACTCCCCACAGCTAAAGCAGGGGGATTCCTGTTTCTTCCACCATTGCATTGGCAAATACCTTACGGTACTGCAATGTCTTACACGGTGTCCACAGGCTATATTTATACTGTTCCCGCATGCCCTGCGGTACAGTTTTCTTATCTTTATGCCGACTGCAGCTGCAGTCCTTTTTTCAAAATATTGATGCCTGCATTCGTATCCCGGTCATGAACTGCATGACACCCGGGGCACTCCCAGATACGAATGCGCAGATTTTTCACCAGCGGATTCCGATAGCCACAGGAACTGCAGGTCTGGCTGCTCGGATACATCGTTGGTACTTTGCGGATTTCATTTCCATACCACACAGCTTTATATTCCAGCATTTCAAAAAACTTTGCCCACGAAACACTGGCTATCGACTTTGCCAGTTTATGGTTCCGGATCATTCCCTTTACATGCAGGTCTTCGATGCAGATGGTTTGGTTTTCACACACCAGCATCGTTGACTGTTTCTGCAGGAAATCATTTCTTTGATTCGTTACTTTTTCATGTACTTTGGCAACTCGAATTCGCTGCTTATCCCGGTTATGGGATCCTTTCTCTCTTCGGGAAAGTCTGCGCTGTTCCCTTACA
>NZ_QUJD01000007.1:1037-1388 GCF_003480555.1 Blautia sp. AM29-29 | reverse complement strand
AACACTGGCTATCGACTTTGCCAGTTTATGGTTCCGGATCATTCCCTTTACATGCAGGTCTTCGATGCAGATGGTTTGGTTTTCACACACCAGCATCGTTGACTGTTTCTGCAGGAAATCATTTCTTTGATTCGTTACTTTTTCATGTACTTTGGCAACTCGAATTCGCTGCTTATCCCGGTTATGGGATCCTTTCTCTCTTCGGGAAAGTCTGCGCTGTTCCCTTACACGTTTTCGCATCGAGCGTTCCAGATATTTTGGATTCGCTACTGTATTTCCGTTGCTGTCAGAATAGAACGTTTTGATTCCAACATCAATCCCAATCGTTCCACCCTGATTAGGTCGCGGTTC
>NZ_QUJD01000007.1:376-1027 GCF_003480555.1 Blautia sp. AM29-29 | reverse complement strand
GATTCGCTACTGTATTTCCGTTGCTGTCAGAATAGAACGTTTTGATTCCAACATCAATCCCAATCGTTCCACCCTGATTAGGTCGCGGTTCCGGTTCAAATTCAACATTCAGAACCGCAAAATATTTTCCGGATGGCGTATGCTCAATGGTTACGTGATGAATGTTTCCCACTTCCATTGACTGACGCACTTTCACATATCCAAGCTTCGGAAGTTTGATATATCTTCCCACGATACGAATGTTGTCTTTTTGATTTACCGTTCTGTACGACTGAAAATGGTTATGTTTGCTTTTGAAAGTTGGATGGGACGCTCTTTTTTGAAAAAAGTTTACAAATCCCCGGTCAAGATCCCGCAATGACTGCTGTAATGCGATGGAATCGACTTCTTTCAGAAACGCAAACTCTTCCTGCTTTTTCAGTTCCGTCAGCATGGCAGAAGTCTGGCCATAGCCGATTTTTTCCCCTTTTTCATAGCCTTCCTTACGCATGGCAAGTCCCCGGTTATAGATGAACCTGCAGCATCCCAGCGTCTGGTGAATGAAGGCTTTCTGTCCTTTATTCGGGTAGATTCTGAATTTGATCCCTTTTTGCATTATCCCATCTTATCCTTTTGTCTCTGCGATGTTTTCTGGTTTTCGATATACTGTTT
>NZ_QUJD01000007.1:0-366 GCF_003480555.1 Blautia sp. AM29-29 | reverse complement strand
TCAGTTCCGTCAGCATGGCAGAAGTCTGGCCATAGCCGATCTTTTCCCCTTTTTCATAGCCTTCCTTACGCATGGCAAGTCCCCGGTTATAGATGAACCTGCAGCATCCCAGCGTCTGGTGGATGAAGGCTTTCTGTCCTTTATTCGGGTAGATTCTGAATTTGATCCCTTTTTGCATTATCCCATCTTATCCTTTTGTCTCTGCGATGTTTTCTGGTTTTCGATATACTGTTTTACTGCTTCCAGCGGAGCACCACCCACCGTCGATACAAAATAGCTGTTTGTCCAAAGCGTCGGCATCTTAGTTTTAAGATATGGAAATTCCTGTCTTAAAATTCTGGAAGTATAGCCTTTGAAAGATTTTAC
>NZ_QUJD01000006.1:194153-194498 GCF_003480555.1 Blautia sp. AM29-29 | reverse complement strand
ATCTGAAGGAAGCTGTAAGCAAACTCTTGGTCCGACGGACAGAAATCACATATAAGGCTCGGAAATACGGATAAGTCTGCCAAAAGAGATGAAGTCCTAAAGTTGCTGGAAGTACGAGTAAATGTGGCGGATAGATGAGAGGAAAGAGCGTGCACCTTAAGCGTGGAGGTCTCACAGGGGTTTCATTAGCCTAGTAACAACGAACTGTGAGAAGTCAGCCGAGCCCATAGTAGTGAAGAAGTCTCTGTAATAGAGATGGAGCAAAGGGGCGAACAATCAATAAGTTTGAGTATGTCTCGTATTGCAGAAGAGATAACATCTGCCGTAACCAATCGGGTAAAAGAT